>SKQZ01000400.1 GCA_007118765.1 Candidatus Hydrogenedentota bacterium | reverse complement strand
TTTGATACGCCGCCCCATGAGTGGGCCTTCACTTTGGATGAATGGCATTTCACGGCTGCGACATCGCACCCCGAGCAGTTTATGGAGTTCATTACATTCATTCGCGTGGACAATGCCGACGCAACAGCGAGACTGGAAGAGGGAGACGGCGCCACACTTGTCCGACTTACAATGCCGTCCGAAACGGCCCATATTACCCTGTCCGAGCATTCTTTTCATGTTGAAATGGGGACACTGGAAGAAACATTTGATGATAACGCCGTTTGCATGGTCTCAGAGTAACCGGTACAATCACGAGTGCCATCTTCCGCCCATGATGTGAAACGAAACGGCAACAGGTACATGAACAACCAACAGGGAATCGTCACATGAAAATGCAGTGTATGATGTCAGGTTTGCTGCTGATCGCAGGTATTGGAAGCGTTGCCTATGCAAATCAACGGGTGGAGGGGGCGCTTGATTCGTTTTTGGGCGAACCCGCCTATGATGTGCAGGATATGTTTCAGACAGACCGCTTTCCGACCGTGGCGATAGCGATGGATGGCACGGTACTGGCGGTTTGGAACGATGTCGTGTTGCGCCGCAGTGAAGACGGCGGCGAAACGTGGGCGCCCGAACAACGGATCGCCGAGGGATTTATGGGGGGCGGCGTCACCGTGTGCGAAACCACGGGAACCATCTTTGCATTTTTGGAAGAAGGTCATCCGCCTGCGCCCTTGAGCGTGTATCGTTCCGCCGATCATGGAAACACCTGGCAGGAGCATACTGTCGTTGTTGAACCCAATACATTGGGGCATGTACCGTCCATGCACATGAACGAGCACGGCATAACCTTGCGCCACGGGCCGCACAAAGGGCGTTTGATTCGTCCGAGTCGCTGGTACGACGAAGGAAACGCACGGCAGTTTTGGCCGAACCATTATACCAATGCGGTGTTCAGCGATGATGGCGGCACTACATGGCAGGCGAGCGAGCCCTTTCCCGAGATGGGTACGGGCGAAGCGTGCATTGTGGAACTGGCCGACGGCACCTTGTACTACAATACGCGCCGTCATTGGGCGCCGGAGCCGGACGACGCACGCAATCGCTGGATAGCGTGGAGCACCGACGGGGGGAGGACATGGACGGACCATGAAAACTCCGCCATGCTGCCTGACGGAAATACGGACACCACCTATGGACTCATGGGCGGGCTTGTGCGTTTGCCGGTGAAAGAACGCGACATCCTTATATTCAGCAACATTATCAGCGACGATGGCCGTAAGAACGGGCATGTATGGGCGAGCTTTGACGGCGGCGTCACATGGCCCGTCAAGCGCGTTGTCGAACCGGGTGGCTTCGCGTATTCCTCCTTAAATGCCGGACGACCCGATACGGCGAGCGAAGGCTGGATTTATTTGCTTTACGAAACGGGCGGACATCCCGATTCCAGCGGGCGTATGGCCCGTTTAAACCTTTCCTGGATTCTTGAAGGCGAAGCCACCGGCGACGGCGAACTGCCTGCATGGATATCCGACGCACACGCAACGCCCGCACCGGCCCGACACTTCTTCGTATCGCCTGATGGCAACGATGATAATCCCGGAACAGAAACCGCGCCGTTCCAAACCTTGGAACAGGCCCGTGACGCCATTCGTGCCATAAAAGCGGACGGGCCGTTGCCGACAGGCGGTATCGTGGTAAATGTCATGTCAGGTACATATCCTGTTCGTGACACCTTTGTGTTGTCAGAGGAAGACTCCGGCGTCCCCGGGGCGCCGATAGTTTACCGCGGCATGGGCGGCGACAAGCCACGCTTTACCGGCGGTGTGCGCCTCACTGACTTTTCGGTGCTGGAACATGCCGATACGCTGGCGCGACTGCCGGAATCGGCGCGGGGGCATGTATTGGAGGCTGACCTTGAACAGGCAGGCGTGACGGAGTTGATCCCTTTCAAGCGCGGTGGATTTGCCAGTGGGCGCGGTTTCAAGACACATCCTGAAATGGAACTCTTCGTTGACGGCGAACCCATGACCGTGGCGCAATGGCCTAACGAAGGGTTTGTCCAAACAGGTGAAGTCCCGGGGCCGTTGACGCTGGTGGGGTGGGACAACCGACCGGGCGCAGAACATGGCCGTTTCTATTTTGACAACGAACGTTTGGCCCGGTGGGCGGATGAGCCCAATGGCTGGCTTCACGGGTATTGGTACTGGGACTGGGCCGATTCCTATGAGCACATAGAACGTATTGATGTTGAGAAACAAAAGATATATCTTGCCGAGCCTTGGCACCGGTATGGATACCGTAAGGATCAGCGGTTTCGCGCCGTTAATATGCTCTGCGAGTTGGATACGCCCGGCCAATGGTACTTGGACCACGAACGGAAGCGCGCCTATCTGTATCCGACCCGGTCATTGGACGAGGCGGTCGTCGAACTTTCCGTGTTTGATGCGCCGCTGATGCGTATTGAGGGCGCTTCCCACCTGCGTTTTGAGGGCCTCTTATGGGAGTGCGGGGCCGCCGATGGTGTTCATGTGCGGGGCGGCACGGATTGCCGGATTACGGGATGCACCATCCGCAAGATGGCCGGGAATGGCCTTGAGATTCATGGGGGACGGCGTCATCTGGTGCGGTCATGCGACATTCACACCATGGGTCGGGGCGGTATCGTCATGAACGGCGGCAACCGGAAAACCCTTGAGCCCGGCGAACATCTGATAGAAAACTGCCGCATCTCTCATCTGTCCCGCATTGACAGTACCTACACGCCGGGGGTGCTATTGGGCGGTGTGGGCAATCGCATCCGTAACAACCTGATCCACGATGTCGCAAGCAGCGCCTTTCGGATAGGAGGCAACGATCATATCATCGAACGCAACGAAGTCCACAGCGTGGTGTTGGAATCGGATGACCAAGGCGGCGTGGACATGTGGGGCGATCCGACGTTTCGGGGCATTGTGTTTCGCCACAACTACTGGCATCACTTGGGTAATTGGCAGGCCAAGGGAGAGGGTGCGTCCTCGGAGCGTGCGGCAATCCGTCTGGACGACGCCATCTGCGGCGTACTTATCGAAGGCAATGTCTTCCAGCGCGTATGTGCAACGCCAACATGGTTCGGCGCTGTTCAGATTCACGGCGGCAAAGACAACACGATCAGAAGAAACCTGGTGCTGGATTCCGGCGCAGCCGTGAGTTTTACGCCGTGGACTGACGAACGGTGGCGTGAATTTGTGGCGGACGCCATGGACAGCGACGCTATTGACCGCGAACTGTACTTGGAACGCTATCCGCAGTTGGCACAATTGAAGGAAGGCGCCAATGAAGACGTGGTTCGCGAAAATGTCGTAATACGGTGCGACACCCTGTTCCTGCGTGAACACGACGCAGTCACGGCCGAGGACAATCGCGTCTATACTGAAAGTGACCTGTTTCTGAGCGAACCCGGAGAACGGCTACAGTGGTCGGCGGCAGACGCCGAAGCTGTCGGTCTGGCAGATATTCCTTTTGATGAAATCGGGTTGTTCGATGATGAATGGCGCACCTTGGAATAACGGCAACACCGTTAATTACTACGTGGGTAAACGATTTTTCATGATTCCATTTTCAGAAGCCTTGGAGATAACCTTGGGGCGTGCCCGTACTCTCGGCAGCACAACGGTTCCGCTGTCGGAAGCAGCGGGCCGCGTCCTCGCGCAGGACGTTGCCTGCGACGTTGACATGCCGCCCTTTAACAAATCCGCCATGGACGGCTATGCGTGCCGACGCGCCGATTTGCCGGGACCGCTGAAGGTGGTTGAAACCATTCAAGCGGGAAAGCCCCCCGAAAAACCGGTGTGCGCAAAAGAATGCGCCAAAATCATGACGGGCGCCATGGTTCCCGAGGGAGCAGACTGCGTGATTATGGTCGAACACACGCAGACAAATGAGGACGGTCACGTTGTCTTCACCCGGGAAAGCACTGCCACCAACATCTGCTATTGCGGCGAAGACGTGAAAGCCGGCGCTACCGTGTTGCGACGCGGCATCCGGATTGCACCGCAACACATTGCCGTACTGGCCGCCGCAGGCTGTTCCATGCCGCTTGTGGCACAACGTCCGCGTGTTGCGGTGGTGGCCACCGGCGACGAACTGGTGGAGCCGGACACGCTGCCCGGCCCCTCGCAGATCAGAAACACCAACAGCCACCAAATCCGCGCGCAAATGGAACAGACTGGCGCACAGGTCACCTATTACGGCATTGGCGCTGATACACTGTCCGCACTCAACACGCTGATACAGGAGATTCAGCACGAAAATGAGGTATTACTGCTGTCCGGCGGGGTCTCCATGGGGGATTATGACCTTGTGCCGCAAGCGTTGACTGAAAACGGGTTTGAGATATTGTTTGACGCCATCGCCATGAAACCGGGCAAGCCCACCACCTTTGCCGTTAGCGAATCCGCCGCATGTTTCGGCTTGCCCGGCAACCCGGTGTCCACATTTGTGCAATGCGAAATACTGGTGAAACCGTTCTTGTATGCGTTGATGGGACACACCTATCGTCCGCATTCCTCATGGCATCCCCTTGCCGAATCATTCACGCGGAAGAAGACGGAACGGGAAGCATGGATTCCCGTCATGGTGGATGATAATGATGCCATCTGTCCTATATCATATCATGGGTCGGCACACATCGCCGCTTTGTGCGACGCGTACGGATTCATGACCGTCCCGCAAGGCGTGGCATCCATCCCGGAAGGCGCCATGATGCGTGTCATGTTGATTGTTCCCACAGGGTAGAAGGAGTATATTTATGATGTTGACGTTTTTTGTCGCCATGGCCCTTTGCAATGTTGACGCCACCGTCACGTTTCAACTGGAGCTTGACGAAATCATTGAGTTGCCGTGCAAGGATTGTGATGGTGTCGCTGTCGGTGACATCAATAATAACGGGAAGATTGACATACTCGCCTCCAGTGGCGACTATGGCAAAGTGTTCTGGTTTGAACAGGGGGATACCTATACGGATTGGCGTAAGCGACCGATATATGCCATGCCCGCCTTCTCCGGAGAGTTTGAAGGAAACGATCTCGCCGACTTCGATGACGACGGTCTGCTTGAGGCAGTGTCCCTTGACCAGCCCAACGGCAACATCTTGCTCCACAAACAACAACAGTTGGATGAAGACCTGTGGGATACTGTTGTTATCCAGCCCAACCGCCCCTATGTGCAGGCAAGTTTAATCACCGACTACACCGGCGACGGCACACTGGATATGATTTACACATGGGAGGGTCTTGCTCCGGGCGAGGGGGGCGTTCACCTGCTGCAGTTTACCGGTGAGGACGTACGAAACCCGGAACACTGGACAGACCATGTGCTCATGCAACACGAGAGCGCATGGTGGTTGGCGCGGGAACGGCATGACTGGACTGGCAACGGCAACGAAACCGATATTGTATATACGGCGCGTCATTTGCTGCGGCGCAACGAAGGCGCCCGGCCCGGTCTGTTTTTGCTGGAGGTTGACGGAGACGGCGACTTGTCGCCAACATGCCATATTATTGACGACACCCTGCCCCATCCGCTGCATGTAGACTTTGGCGATATTAGCGGCGCGGGCAATGGCAAAGATCTGGCAGTGGGGGGCTTCGATACGAATATCCTGTATTGGTACGCTTACGCAGATGCGTGGGAACGCCACGAGATTCCGTTGCCAGAAGTGAATGATGTGGCCCCATACCGCATCTGGAACGTCAAGACCATCCCGTTGCCGGGCAACCGGGATGCCTTGTTAGCGCCCATCACCGACTCGCAGCGGGGCGCCTTGGTATGCTTCGAGTTCCATGACGGCGAATTTCAGCCCAATGTATTGAAGTTACTGGATTATCGGCACCCCATTGATGATCGCATCATCCTGCATGATCTATCCGGAAATGGAATACCCGAAGCAATTATGCCTGATTCGGGCGTGGACGCCGACCGTCAGGGGATTAACCGTCTGTTGGTGGTCAGTTTCAAGATTGCAGAACCACGCTCCTGAGTCCATTTCGAGCACGCACTTTTCCGGGGCCGAAGTGATTCGGCCCTTACCCTTTCATAAGAACCATAAGGACGCCGGTATGGGTCGTTATCACGTAAAGTTCAAATGTTGTCAATGCGGTCATTGTTGCACCGATGTCGTTTGCCTGCCCACACCATGGGATGTGTTACGCATTGCCATGAATACCGGGGTTGATCCCGAACGTTTTCTCGAATTCCTGACACCCGAGGAGATCACCGGCGTAGACAAAAATGATCCCACATGGTTGTTCGTGGGCGATGAGCAGTATATGATGGCCCTGCGCCGTGATGAAACAACGGGTTGTTTTTTTCTTGATCAGCGAACCAAGGGCTGCACCATTTATGAACATCGACCCCTCTTGTGTCGCCTGTATCCCTTCAAACTGCTTGAGACACGAGGCGAAATCTTCAAAGGCTTTTCCCTGCACAGCGATGTCGGGTGTCCACGCCATCAAGACGATATTTTTAATACCGACGCACTGTACGCCCTCTATTTGGACGACAAAATGCACCAGGATGATTACGGCGAACTGGTGGAGGCATTTAACAAAAACAAAGACACCAACCAACGCCCGGAAGACTTCCTGCAACTGTTCGTAGAGATTGAGCGTTCGTCAAAATAAGCAATAAACATAACCGTTGGTTTATCGGGTTCACTTTTTCTCTTAACGAAAGCGCATGCGTATGAGCAAAAGCCTGTTCTTACAAAACGTGATTGCAATAATCTGGGACTTCGACAAAACATTGTCGCCCCATTATATGCAAAAACCTCTCTTTGAGTATTACGATATTGACGAGGAAGCCTTCTGGCGTGAAGTCAACATGCTGCCGGACTATTATGCCCGCGCAGGCATTGCGGTGCAGCGGGACGCCTGTTATCTGGGACATTTACTCACGTATGTGCACAGCGGTCGTAT
>SKQZ01000311.1 GCA_007118765.1 Candidatus Hydrogenedentota bacterium | reverse complement strand
GCATGGTACAGTTTGAATGGTGGTTGCGCAAACCTGTCGGCGTTGGCGCTTCCATTCACCACATAGAAGTGGACATGATTCCCGGCAGGACCCTTGATGTACAGGGGGAGGCTTCCATTGAAGACACCCGCATCCAAGCAAAACTCGAATATATCCACACGGGGGAGCGCTTCCAGAGCCAACATATTCGCGTGGATATACCGCACCTGGAAATCAATAGTGCCGGCAAATGTATCCAAATCCCTTACACCGTCTTGGGGACGGTCTGTCGTGATGGGTATTATGAGTCCAATCCGGCGGGTGACAATATAGAAGACAGTATCGCGGTTATCGGCGGCTATTTTGAGGAGGTGTTCTTTTGGCCGGAGGGGGGCGAGAACCCGCTCGTGTGTCGTGATGCAGAAGTGAAGGTCACGTTGACCGATATTGAAAACGTGGAACGCAGCGCAAAGTTGGAGGTCCACGTCGGTGACGCCCATGTGCCGCCTTTCGGCGATGATTGGCTGCTGCACATTGGCCCTACGGATCCGGAATATATCGAGCAATTTCCAAGCGAACCGCAACCTTGGACGTATAAGCTGTCTGCAGACAGACTGGCCGTGCCGCCCTGGGAGGGAAACAACTTTTCAGCCGAGGTGTTTAGCGACGAACAGGAAACGCGGTTTAACTTCTTTCGGGCCGATGTGGGCAACGGTCGTATTGAGGGGAAGCATCGTCACACGAAGGAAGACAATCTCATGCGTATCGAAGCGCGATGGGACGGTATTCCTGCGAAGTATCTTATTCGGCATCTGGAACTGCCGGAGATTCTGGTCGGCGAGATTACGGGCGATGTGGCATATCAGGTTGAACAGGACGCCCCTGAAACGACCTTGGATGCGAAGGGACAATTTACGGTTGTGGACGGTCATTTCATCCCGGAGCAACTGGCGCTGATGTTCGCAGACACGCTTGGCAGCAGTTTTATTGCACTTCACCCCGATGCGCTCAGGTTCAAAGAGATGTCTTCCCAAGTGCGAATCGAAGGCGACCACATACATACAAGTGACGTGGTCATAGATTCGGCAGGCATGCGTATTACCGGAAACGGCGTATGGGTAACGGAGGGTGACCTTGATTATCGCGTGGACCTTGCCGTGAAGCCTGACCTCGCCGAGCAAATCCCCATTCTGCGCGATAATTTCAACGTACAGGGATTTCGGATGACGCAACAGGACATTGAACTGGGGTTCCACCTTACCGGGCCTACTGTGCAGCCTACGGGCGAACTTGCCGGACTGCCGCCCATCGGAGTAACCATTGTGAGTGGCGCCGCCGAGATGACCGGCGAAGCGATCCGGCTGTTGGACACTCCGCGCCAGATGTTTATGTCCATCTTCCGTATCGGCGGCGGTATTCTGGGCGCCACGCGGACGCAGCAAAAGCAGCAGCAACAACAACGCGAAGCGCAACAATAATGCCTGTCGCACTCCCGTTCGCAACGGTTTCTTTTTGGCGTTTCCCGGCGAATAATGCTACCATACGTGTCCCATGAACACAGTTGTTTACGATAGCCGTGAAGAACGCAAACTGCACCGCCTTATTCTGGACTTGGTTCGGGCGCGCGAATTGCTGCTGGACCTTGTTTGGAAAGATTTGCGCGTACGTTATCGCTACGCCGCGATGGGGTTCTTGTGGGCCGTTATTGAGCCGCTGGCATTTACGGTGATATTGACCTTTATCTTTACTTTTGTGTTCGCCGACCGCACCGCGCCGGCGCAACTGACGGATGGGCCGCCCTTTGCCGTGATGCTGTTGTGCGGCCTTATCTTCTGGCAGTGTTTGTCGGCCTCCCTTGCAACGGCCACCACCTCAATGGTGACAAACAAGAACCTGGTTACCAAAGTGCGTTTTGCCCGGGAAGTGATCCCCATTGCCGCCTGTTGCATGCCGCTGGTGCAGTTGGCCATCGGCTTTATTCTATTGTTGGCAACACACCTGGCGTTCGGCGGTTCCGTCGGGGGTACGCTCCTGTTTATCCCGATGGTGTTCATTGTTCAATTCGTTTTAACAATCGGGGCGGCGTTGTTCCTGGCGTGTGCGCATGTACACTACCGGGATGTGGGCAGCCTGATAAGCGTGCTGTTGATATTGGGCTTTTATGCCTCCCCTGTTTTCTATCCGCTTGAAATGGTGCGCGGTGCGCGGGTTCCCCAGTGGATTGTCACGGCTTATATGGCGAATCCCATGGCCGGGCTGTTGACCTGTTATCGTCAGATAGTGTTTGAGCAGCGACTTCCTGACATGTCTTTGCTGGTATGGCCCTGTATCTGTGCGGCGTTGGCCTTTCTGTTTGGCGCACTTCTATTCAGGCGGTTGGCGCCGACCATGTCGGATTACTTATGACTCCAATTATCGAAGTTGACAACGTTAGCAAGGTGTTTCCGGCGCGCCGCGGGCCGCGGGCGCTACGCGGCGGCCTCGGTCTGCGCGATTGGATGCAAGGGGGGCGCAAGACCTTTAAGGCGCTGCGTGACATCACGTTGTCGGTGGCGCCGGGCGAGTCCTTGGGCATTATCGGCAGGAACGGTTCCGGAAAAAGTACCTTGTTAAGCATCATAGCGGGTGTTACGCTGCCCACGTCCGGGCGCGTCACCATTCGTGGGCGCATTGCATCCCTCCTTGAATTGGGCGCCGGGTTCAGCCCTGTATTGACGGGCCGCGAAAACATTTATCTCAATGCCGGGCTCATGGGCATGCGACATGCGCAAGTGGACGAAGTCTTTGACGACATTGTGGCGTTTTCCGGCATTGGAAAGTTTATTGACCAGCCCGTGGAGACCTATTCCAGCGGGATGTACGTGCGCATTGGCTTTGCAGTTGCCGTTCACACCAACCCGGATATATTTCTGGCGGACGAGGTGCTGGCCGTGGGCGATGCCGAGTTTCAGCGCAAGTGTCGCCAGAAGATAGGCGAGTTGCGGGAACAAGGCAAAACCATCGTGTTCGTATCCCATGACCTTGGTATTGTAAACACCCTGTGCGAACGGGTGGTGCTGTTGGACAACGGGCGCATGTTGCAGCGGGATACCGCACAACAGACGATTACCTATTATTTGCGACAGGTGGGCCAGGAAAAGGGCGTTCATGCCTTTGGCGATGCCGAGACGGAGGTCATTCATTGTGATGGACGGGTCTCCGTATTTCATGAGCGCCGGGAAATAAGTGCGGCCAATGGCTTTACCATGGATATTGTGTCCCTTGGCCAAAACCATTCCAGTCGTGATGCCGACTGGGAGGTGACGGAAAAATCGGAGAGGGACTGCACCGCCGTCGGCAAAATGGCGCGCCTGCCGATAACGCTGCACTGGGAGTTTGTCTGCGAATCGGGGCGGCTGTTATGGCGTATTGCCATGATATGTGATCGGGACTGCCCGATTGATCAGATTACGGTATTGCTAATGTTGCCCACGGGATATGCGCGGTGGCTGTACGGTGATTTGACCGGCATCTTTCCGGATATAGCGCCCACGGACACCAGCTGGAATGTGTTGGTGTCGCCTGAGGCCAAGTCCACGGAGACGGCAGCCTTGCCTGGCGCGGACGTTGCCCTGCCGCCGCTGATGTTTCGCATGGAAAAGCATAACACGTTTTTTGGGTTGCTATGGGCCAATACGGAATATCTGATGTACAGCCGTGTATTAAGTGCGCAAGCCCGTTTCCCGGAACACGAAAACATCTTTTCCGCCGGCAGACACGATATCATGGAACTCACCATAGACCCGAATATCCCGCTGGAAAGCATTAGCGACCATGTTTTCTCAAGTCGCACCGTCCGCAGCGGACCGGTAAGCGCACGGTTTGAGTCCGGGTGTATACGGTTGTACTGGAATGACCTGGCATTAACCACCTATTTGCATGTGTACACGTCGCTGCTGATAGAACACCTTTGGAATGACAGCCAGAGTCTGCAATGGCGCAGTATCGTTCCCATTGACGGCGGCATTCGATTTACGGGCGAGTCGCGGCGTTTCCCGTTCAGCCAGGAATGGGAGGTGATGGAAGGGGAACAGGGGTTGCAATTGCGGCTATGGCTTGTGGCGCAGCAGGAGTTGATGGTGCAGGAATGCCATACAACCATTGTGGTGCCCGCGGAGTATCAGCGTTGGGAAACCGACCACGAACAAGGCGTTTTTCCGCCCCACGATCCCGACCGGCCTAATTGGAAACACTGTAACCAGAGTTATGCCCCCGGGAAACGTATTGCTGCTTGGAGCGAGCGCCTGCCTTCCATTACAATGGAGGCGGACGACACATGCCCGGAAGTGCGCATGACGGCAATCAATACGTCGTTACAGGAAAATGCCCGGGCGTTGCAAGCGTTGCGCCCGTCCGACGTAGGCCGTCTTCGTTTTCCCGCCGGAAGAACCCCGTATTTTTCCGGAAACATCCGTATAGTGCTGCCCGATGCAACATGAAAATGAACCCGGCAATAATACAGCCTGTTGATGAATAGAAAGATACACCCAATGTCCTCGCAACCCCAATCTACGGCAATAAAAACAACGAAGCGCGTCCTGACCCGGCGCGGCGTAATGTGGCTGGGGCAAACGTGCAATCAGCGGTGTTATTTTTGTTACTTCATCAATCGCATACAGGACCATAAGCATCCACAACATGCCTTCATGACCTTGGAGAAAGCTTCCCGCATTGCGGATACACTCCGTTTTTTTTATGGCAACCAGTCGGTGGACATTCAGGGGGGTGAGCCGACAGTCCATAAGGAGATACTGGCGTTGATACGGCATTGTCACGACATCGGCCTGTTTCCAACGCTTATCACAAACGGGCTGCTGCTTTCCAAGCCGGGCGCAGTCGCTCCCTACCAAGAGGCCGGTCTGCGCGATTTTCTGGTAAGTTTGCACGGGACAGGGGATATCCATGACGAGGTGGTGGGGGTGAAGGGCGCCTATGGCAAGATAAGCGCCGCCCTTGCGCAAATGCAGGATGCGTCAATACCGGTCCGCCTGAATTGCACCATGAGCAAGCCGGTTGTGCCCGTGCTGAAACAAGTGGCCGAACAGGCGATACGGTACGGCGCACTCGCCATGAATTACATTGCCTTCAACCCCTTTAACGATCAGGTTACCGGACATCGCAGAACCGATACGGTGGCACGATATGCCGACATCATGCCGATACTGACCGATGCCATTGACATGCTGGAAGCGGCAGGGATTGAAGTCAACGTGCGGTATCTGCCCCTGTGCCTTGCGGAAGAGCGGCATCGGAAAAATTTCTATAACTACCAGCAGTTATCCTATGATCTGCACGAGTGGGATTACCAAAGTTGGCTCTGGTCCATGATGCCCACGCAGATGATGCGCGACGGCAACCCCACGCCTCCGTTCAAAATGGGGGTGGGTGCCCGGCGCATTTATACCTCCGATCCGATGCGGATGCGGGATAATTATGAGCGTCACCCGGTGCGCATGGGCGCTAAATACAAGTTGCAGCATATGCTTGCAACAGCCCAGCAGCTGCTGCGGGGGCGACGTGCCATGTACCGGGAGGAAGCGATGGTCCGTGCCGCCCGGGATTGCGGGTACACCTACGGCCCGGCGTGCGCGCAGTGTGCCGCCAACGGAATATGTGACGGATTTCACGGCGATTACGCCGACTTTTTCGGCACAGACGAAGCCAGACCCCTACAGGATATGGCCGCCACAACCGATCCGTGTGCGTTCATACGCGAACAGGAGAAAGTGGTGTTGGCGGAAGACCGGCAGTGGGCGCTGTAGCGGCTTTTCTGTGGCGTTACCGGAATGAATGCGAAAAACCTTATGGAAGACAATAAAACGACGGAAGAAACCACAGTTGCGGCGACACCGGAACATGCGGATACGGCATTGGCGTTGCGACCGATGCGAGGTATCATTCCCGCCCGGAACCGGGCAGGTACGCCCTATGACCTGACCACCTTGCGGAAGTGGATTCGACTGAATCGCGCGGTATTCAAGACGGACCGGATTGACCTGCAAATTACCGCTGCCGACACCTCGTTATGGGCGCCCCTGATGTCGTTTGCCGATGCCGAGCAGATCCGGCTGTCGCCCCGCATTGTTTTGGGGCAGGCGCCGTTGGCTGCGTTCCAAGAGGTGTTGGACCATGACATACACGACGTGTGCATTGTGTATGCGTCCAATCAGCCGGAACTCTTGGAGACATGGATTCATGAAGCAACCGAACGTGGCCTTCACGCCCGTGTCCGGGTGATTGCCGCCGCCGCTGATCTGGAAGACACGGAACGACTGGTTGCCGCACTGGAAAAGGCGCACGCGGTTTCCATCGAAACGCACTGCCCCTTCGTCGTCTGTAACGTGCCACAAGGCAACAGCGCCGGGACAACGACCATAGGGCACATGAACGCGCTTGCCCGCGCCCTGCTGGAACAAAACACAGACACATCGCTTGTCGGTCTGCCCTTTTGTCATGTTGCCCCGGAGAACTTGGCGTGTGCCCTCAACAGCGTACAATTTTTCAATGACCACCAACAGTATCACGAAGAGGCCTACACATTTGCTGCACTGGTATGGCGCTTTGAGTCGGGGCGTGTAAGCAAGGCGATTGAGAACAAACTGGCGCGCAAAACATCGCTTCACAACCTGATTGATGCCGCTTTGTTCCCGTGGATCATGGACTACCCGCGCTGCTATATTCGCGTGTGGATGTTTCATAAATTGACACGGCATATGCCGTTCATGCACCGTGAATTACGGCCGCTGCCCGAACGCCTCGACGCGTATGAGCATGCCTTGGAAAAGTATCGGAAACGACAACGGCGTGTCATCGGAAATGAATGTGCGTCGTGCCGCTTTCGGAATGTGTGTGACTGGCTTCTTCCTGAGGTAAAGAGCTGTTTTCCAAGCCTGACGCTAAACGCGCTTGCCGGCGAGCCTTTGGCTGCCGCGCCCTGCGAAACAACGGCAAGGCCGCGCAGCTACGATGCCTTGGACGAGGCGCGTCTGCAGATGCCCGAACGTGTGGTTGCGTTGGCGGAAGAAACGCGGGACAAGGTGGCGCGCACTGCTCCGACACGCGAAATCAGCGCAGACACCTATGATATTGCCGCCAGATATACCCATCACATGCCGGGTGCGGTGCGCTGGCTTTCTTTTGGCGCGGGAGAACTGCAAAGCACGGTGCTGACCCGCCTTGAGCCGCCCTTTACCATTGCGTATACGCTGGGCGGCGGCATAGCGGCGCACGCGGGGTTTGCTTTTGGTCGCCAGGCGAAGATTGTGTGTCCGCTTATTGACTATTCTCACCGGCTTGCGCTGTCTGTTGATGCCGACGGATGTTATGTGTTGTTGCGTGACGGCCAAATCGTGCGCCCAACGGAATTTGAAGGCGCCTCCCATGTTCCGGCGAAATTGGGCGGCGTGCTTGAGCCGCGGATCAGCCTGCATAATATTGACGGCATGATTCTTACGCAGACTGTGTTGTTGTGGGAAGACGACAACGCACATCGCATTGAACGGCGCGCTGTAAAATACTCCGTCATTATTATCAGCACCCGGTATACCCGTCGTTTGCAGGCGGCCTTGCTTGCCTTGGCACATCAGCAGGGCATTTCACCGGATCTGTACGAAGTTATTGTTGGCTATGTGCCCGGCATTGATGCCACCGATGACCTTATTGACACCATCGAAGCGACGTTTCCCGATATGCGCGTGGTGCGGATGCCTTTCGCAGAAGGGCGTGCCCGGGCAAAAGGATTCATGATCAACGAGGCGCGGAGTGCGTCGTCCGGCAAGTGGATATTGCTGATGGATGCGGATATTGTGCTGCCCCCGCACACGTTCCAAACACTGGAAGCGGTTGAAGAAGGGCAGCATTTTATTGCGCCCGATGGACGCAAAATGCTAACACCCGAAATGTCCGGCAGGATATTGCTGAATGAACTGCGGCCGTGGGAGGCCTATGAAGAGATTATGCAGGGGCCGGGTGAAATAAGAAAGCGTGAGGCGGACGGTACGCCGATAGGGTTCTTCCAGTGTGTGCGCCGCGAAGTGCTTGAACGCAATCCGTATCACGAACTTGATCATTTTGAGGCGTCCGACTGGCATTTTGGCAGGGATGTGACACTGACCTATGGCCGAGAATACCGGTTGAAAGATTTTTATGTCCTTCATCTTGACCACGGCGGAAGTCAATGGTACGGCACCCACAAGCACCGATAAACCCTGGGATGTGGCCGCGGAACGTTAAGTAAAACAACCATAAGTTAAGCATGGTGACTGAGAGTTAGGCATGCTTCTTGAATATGGGACGCAACATGCGCATAATACAACCGGTCACTGACGGTGTGTCACCATGTTATGCCGTTGATGGGCCGGTTATCGCAGTATGCCCGCGTTGCGTGTGGCCATCCCTTGTGTGGTATGCGCCGGCACTGCGCTGAGTATCGGCACAACGGACGCCCCGTTGTTGTCGCCTTCGTTTATTCTACAACCGATTCACCTACCTAGATTGGAGTCAGGAGTATTATGAGCAGACCTATACGTACCGTAGACGGTAACGAAGCCGTAGCCAATATTGCTTACCAGGTAAGCGAGGTTGCGGGCATCTATCCGATTACGCCCTCATCGCCCATGGGCGAGTGGGCAGACCAGTGGATGTCGGAAGGACGCCCCAATATATGGGGCACGGTTCCGGTTGTTGTGGAGATGCAAAGTGAAGCGGGCGCCGCAGCCGCCGTGCATGGCGCGTTGCAGGCCGGCTCACTGGTAACCACCTTCACGGCGTCCCAGGGTCTGTTGTTGATGATCCCGAATATGTTAAAAATTGCCGGTGAGCTGACGCCCACGGTGTTCCATATTTCAGCGCGTACGCTGGCCACCCACCCCTTGTCCATTTTCGGCGATCACAGTGACGTCATGGCATCGCGCAGCACCGGTTTTGGCATGTTGGCATCCGGTTCCGTTCAGGAAACACAGGATATGGCGCTCATCGCCCACGCGGCTTCTCTGGAAGCGCGCATCCCGTTCATGCACTTCTTTGACGGGTTCCGCACCTCCCATGAGGTAAACCGTATTGAGGAGTTGCTTCCCGAAGACATTCGCGCCATGATCGATGATGAACTCGTGTTTGCACATCGGCAGCGCGCCATGACGCCTGACCGACCGATTATCCGGGGCACGGCGCAGAACCCTGACGTGTTCTTCCAGGCGCGGGAAGCGTGCAATCCTTTCTATGATGCCTGTCCGGGAATTGTGCAGAAAATCATGGACAAATTCGCCGCGATTGCAGGGCGTCAATACAAATTGTTTGATTATGTTGGTGCAGCAGACGCCGACCGTGTTGTTGTGGTCATGGGCAGCGGCGCCGAGGCAGTGACGGAAACCGTTGAATATCTTGTTGACAAGGGCGAAAAGATCGGCGCTGTGATTGTGCGTCTTTATCGGCCCTTCGCGGCGGACGCTTTTCTGAGCGCCATTCCGTCCACGGTGAAGACCCTGGCGGTGCTCGATCGCACCAAAGAGCCGGGCGCTGCGGGCGAACCCATGTTTATGGATGTGGCCACGGCGGTTACCGAAGCGGTGATGGACGGCACGGCGCCGTTCAAAGAGATGCCGAAGATTGTGGGCGGCCGCTATGGGCTGTCGTCAAAAGAGTTCACGCCCGCGATGATTAAGGGGGTGTATGATCACCTGAAGGAAGAAAAGCCGCGCAAACGCTTCACCGTCGGCATTAACGACGACGTGGCAAACAACAGCATCCCGTATGATCCGTCCTTTTCCACGGAGCATCCCGACACGGTGCGCGCCATCTTTTACGGGCTGGGCGCAGACGGTACGGTGGGCGCGAACAAAAACTCCATCAAGATTATCGGCGAAGATGCCGGGTATTGTGCCCAGGGTTATTTTGTGTATGACTCGCGCAAGTCCGGCGCCATGACGACCTCGCATTTGCGTTTCGGGCCGAAGCAGATCAAAAGCACCTATCTGATTACGCGCGCCAACTTCGTCGCGTGTCACCAGTTTTCGTTTATGGAAAAACTGAACGTGCTCAAGTGTGCCGAGCCGGGCGCCACCTTCCTGTTGAACAGCATTTACGGGCCTGAGGAGGTATGGGACCGGCTGCCGCAGACGGCACAGCGCGAAATCATTGAAAAGAAACTGAAGTTTTATGTCATCAACGGTTTTGAAGTCGCCAAGGCGGCGGGCATGGGCGGCCGCATCAACACCGTTATGCAGACGTGTTTCTTCTATATCAGCGGTGTATTGAAGCAGGATGAAGCCATTAAGGCGATCAAGGATGCCATTAAAAAGACATACGGCAAACGGGGCGAAGCCATTGTCCAGAAAAACTGGAACGCTGTTGACATGGCCGTTGACCACCTGCATGAAGTGAAGGTGCCGGATGCGGTAACAAGCAGCTTCGATCTGCGGCCGCCGGTGCCTGAGGAAGCGCCGGAATTCGTACGCGAATTCACCGCTGAAATTCTGGCCGAAAACGGCGAGAGCCTCCCGGTGAGCAAAATGCCTGTGGACGGCACCTTCCCCACCGGCACCACCAAATGGGAGAAGCGCAACATCGCACTCGAAATCCCCTGTTGGGACCCCGATGTGTGCATTCAATGCGGCAAGTGCGCCATGGTATGCCCCCACGCGGTGATTCGTTCAAAGATTGTTGAGCCGGACGCCTTAAAGGATGCGCCGGAAGGATTCAAGTCAGCGACAGCGCGTTGGAAGAATTTTGCGGACAAACAATTCGTGCTGCAAGTGGCGCCGGAAGATTGCACCGGGTGTACCTTGTGTGTGCAGACCTGCCCGGCCAAGAATAAACAAGAGCCGAAATCGCGTGCAGTCAACATGGTCAAGCAGGCCCCCATTCGCGAGCGCGAACGGGCGTGCTGGGACTTCTTCCTGAGCCTGCCGGAAGTGGACCGCAATCAGATCAACCACAACGCGGTGAAAGACGTGCAGTTGTTGCAACCGCTGTTTGAGTTCAATGGCGCGTGTGCCGGTTGCGGCGAAACGCCCTACGTAAAACTGATGAGCCAGCTGTTCGGCGACCGGCTTTACATCGGCAATGCCACGGGGTGTTCGTCCATATACGGCGGCAACCTGCCCACTACGCCGTGGGCGCCCAATGCCGAAGGCCGCGGGCCCACATGGTCCAATTCGCTGTTTGAAGATGCAGCCGAATTCAGCATGGGCATGCGGGTGACCGTGGACCGGCAAAACCAATATGCACAAGAATTGGTAAAACGGTTGGAGAGTGTCATTGGCGGCGATTTGGCCAAGGCGCTTCTTACGGCGGACCAAAGCGAAGAGGCCGGCATTTTCGCACAGCGCGAACGTGTGGCCGCGTTGAAAGAGAAGTTGGCAGGCGCTGATTCGCTCGAAGCGAAAGCGTTGTTGCATGTGGCGGACTTCCTGGTGCGCAAGACCGTGTGGGCGCTTGGCGGCGATGGCTGGGCCTATGACATCGGTTACGGCGGCCTCGATCATGTGATTGCCTCCGGCATGAACATCAACCTGTTTGCCATGGACACCGAAGTCTACTCCAATACCGGCGGCCAGTGCTCGAAAGCGACGCCCCGCGGCGCCGTGGCCAAATTTGCGGCGGGCGGCAAGCCTGCGGGCAAGAAAGACCTGGGGCTTATTGCGATGACCTACGGCAACGTATATGTGGCGCACATTGCCATGGGCGCCAACGATTCGCACACCGTCAAAGCGTTCCGCGAAGCCGAAGCGTACAACGGCCCGTCCCTTGTCATTGCCTATTGCCATTGTATTGCGCACGGCTACAATCTGGCCATGGGGCTTGAACAACAGAAGGCCGCCGTACAGTCCGGCCATTGGCCCCTTTATCGTTTCAATCCGGACCGCGCCAAGGAGGGCAAGAACCCGTTCCAACTGGACTCGAAAGCGCCTTCCATGGAACTGAAGGATTATGTCTACAACGAAACGCGTTATAAGATGTTGTCGTTGAGTCAACCGGAACTGGCGAAACAATTGCTCACGGCCGCCGAGGAAGATGTTGCTTCCCGTTGGCAACTGTACAGCTACCTTGCGAACATGCCCTGTGGTTCCGAGACCGCGGAGTAGCATGGAATGCTGTGGTTATTTGTTCCTGATAGAAAGAAACACAACCCAATAGCCGCTGACTGAGAAAGGTCGGCTGGAGGAGGACGCCATAAATGGAAATGAAGACAAGATATTTGGGACTCGACCTGAAGAACCCGCTCGTGGTATCACCGTCGCCGATGAGCGAACCCATCGAAAACATCAAGCACATGGAAGATGCCGGCGCGGCAGCAATCGTGCTGCACTCGCTTTTTGAAGAGCAGATTACCCTGGCCAGCAATGAACTGGACGCGAATCTGTTGCAGGGCGAAGGCAGCTTTGCCGAGGCGCTGACCTATTTTCCGGATATGGGCGATTATAAGATGGGCCCGGATGGCTACCTTGAACACATCCGGCGTGCCAAGGAGAGCGTGGACATACCGATCATCGGCAGTTTGAACGGTGTCTCCGCAGGCGGCTGGCTGGACTTTGCCAAAAAGATTGAAGCCGCGGGCGCAGACGCTCTTGAACTGAACGTGTACTTTATCCCCACCAATCCGGGTATGAACGGACAGACGCTGGAGGATATTTATGTACAGATTGTCAAGAACGTGAAGGCCGTGGTATCCATCCCGGTGGCCGTCAAGATTGGCCCCTACTTCAGTGCCATGGCGAACATGGCCACCCGTCTGGATCAAGCCTGTGCCGATGGACTGGTGCTGTTTAACCGGTTTTATCAGCCCGATATTGATATCAACGAACTGGAGGCCAAGCCCGACCTCAATTTGAGCGATTCCCGCGAGTTGCGGTTGCGGCTGCGGTGGGCGGCGATCCTTTATGGCGTCATTAAAGCGGATATGGCCATTACCGGCGGCGTGCATACCTCCGAGGATGTCATCAAATCCATGATGGCCGGCGCAAGTGTCGCCATGCTCACATCGGCGTTGCTCAAACACGGCATTGACCATCTAACTGTTGTACGCGACGGCGTGGCCCAATGGATGAAAGAGCATGAATACGAGTCCATTGAACAAATGCGCGGCAGCATGAGCCAGAAAAAATGCCCTGAACCTGCGGCGTTTGAGCGGGCCAACTACATGAAGATACTGACCCATTATACGCCTGAATCGCCATCGCCCATGCAATAGATCAGGTGCGTGCGCGCATACTAACCGATATTGTAATGACCGGCTTGTCCAGATGAAGGGGCGGGTCGGTCATTGTCTATAGGGCAGCAGGCTTGAAAAAACAGGAGCGGAGAACGATGCTAAGACAACAATTGACACATCCGGAAATCTTGGAGGCCATTGCTTCGGCGGGACATGGATCGAGAATCCTCATAACGGACGGTAATTATCCTGCCAGCACCATGATTGGCGACAACGCTTCGCTTGTGTATCTGAATCTGGCGCCGGGCATGCCCACTGTGACGGACGTGTTGCGTGTGCTACTGACCGCCGTTCCGGTTGAGGAAGCCGGCGTGATGGCCCCTGCCGATGGGCCGGAACCCGCGATTTTTGATGAGTTCCGTTCGTTGCTTCCGGAGTTGCAGTTGGAAACCTATGAACGGTTTTCGTTCTACGAGGAAGCGTCCGGGCCGGAGACCTGCCTGCAGATTGTTACCGGGGAACAGCGCATCTATGCGAACTTGCTGTTGACCATTGGCGTGGTGCTCTAATGGATTCCAGTCGCGCTGCGTAGTTGTTCGGTGTTATACGCCTGCTGCCTCAATGCCTGCCAGCATCTTCTCCAAGCCGTCACGGGCGGTTTTCTCGGCGGGCTGTTCCCAATAGATTCGGTTGAATATCTCCAGCGACAGGGCGCGCTTGTAGCCGATTGCTTTCAAGTCCTGCAATATCTGTGACAGGGGCAATACGCCGTCACCGGGATAAATGCGGTGCTCGTCGCCCTGTTCCTCGCGTGGTATATCGCCGGGGACGTCATTCCAGTGAAAATCGGCGATGAAATCGCCTTGGATGTGCTTGATGCCGTCAAAGCCGGAACCGCCGCGAAACAGATGGAAGGTGTCCATGATTAGCGACGCGCCGCGGTCGTTGGCATCCAGCGCGACCGCACAGGCCTGGCCGAAGCGGTATACGCCCTCAAGAAAACCGACAAACTCGAACGCGACCTCAATATTGTAATCTTCCCGGCCAATGCGCATTAGCTCACGGTACATTTCCGCCCCCCATTTTATGTCAAAATCAGCGCGATCCGGGGTGGGGATGGCGGCTACATACAAGGCGCCAACATCTGCCGAGCACCGCATGCGTTCCCGTGTTGTCGCCAACGACTCTTCGAAAGCCTCCCGTGATTCGGGCATGCAGTTCCAGAGGCCAATCACATTCGGGACATATAAGCCCATGTCTTTGATGCGGTTGCCGAGGTTTTTCAGGTTGCCGCCCTCTTCTTCGTACTCCTGTATCTCGTTAATCCAGAGTTCTATGCCGTCCCAGCCTGTATCAGCGGTTACTTGCAGCTTTTCCTCCAGCGGCGCGGGCCGTATCGTACTGGCATTCAGCACCAACGGCCACGGGCTTGCGCCGCCCTGATAACGTTTTTCCGCCGCGCTCGCCTGATGGGCAGTTGCCGCCAACGGAATGGTCGCGCTTGCTGCGGTCAGGAACGAGCGTCTTGTCAACATATCATGCCTCATGGCGGTTTCCTTCCGTTTGCGAGTGTCTCGCGTCAATTGTGAATGGTCGTATCCTATCCCATGCGCGCACGTGCTTCGTCCAGTATGCTTGCCGTCAATTCCAGTCGCCGATGAAACGCCGGAACATCTTCGCTGTTTTCCGCCCAAGCGCGTAATCGTCGCATGCGAACGGTTTCAAGGGGGTCGGGATACTGGTGTACGGCGCCGTCGGGAGCAATAACCAGTGTGTGGTCGTGTTCAATGCGGATGCTGCCCGATGAACCGTGAATAACGCAGCCGGTACTTTCCAGCGGCGCTCTGGTGGTCGTGACCTCCATCCGGCAACCTGTTTGCCATGTGATGGTTGTCATCATCGTTTCAAAACGATCGGCATCGCCGCTTGCGAGCACGTCATGGCGACAGGCGCCATGCGTATCGCCGAGGACTTCCAGCAGCAGCAACAAGTGGGCTTGGTGGGTCTCGGCCACCCCGTCCCGCGCATTTCCGCAAGCGCAGCCGTCCACACTGCTGTGTACATGCCGCACCGTCCCGATGCGACCCTCGGCAATTGCGGCACGGGCCGACGCAGCAAGGCCTCCGTGTGGAAACAACACCGTGACATCATTTGTGGCGGCGTCACGTACGCTGTCTAATGATATTCCAACGGCTGAACTGTCCGAACAATCCCAAAAGACCCGTTTCTTGTTCTTGAGAGCGCCGTTACACAGTGCCGCCGCTGTAGTCGCAGACGTTGCAAGCACCACGCCGCTGATGTCGGGCGCCTCAATGCAATGGGCCGCCTCGGGCAAAAACGTTGTGCCCGTACCTTCGGCTACGGCCATGCCCCGTCTTGCATCGGCATCATGCACAAACACGTCCACACCGTCACACGCGGCAAGCGCAGTAACACACTGTGCTCCCCTTGCTCCTGCACCGATTACCGCCACTCGCAAGGCCGTGTCATGCACGCGGGAGAACGCGGATGTGGGCACGCCAACGCCAAAAGCCGTCAGAACGCCCGCACTTACCGTTCGTGCAAAGTCGCGTCGTGTCAATGAAATGTTATTTGTCATGGCATCCTGTCTGTCCAAGTGTTGGGACTCCTGCGTTGCCTATACTGTACTCCATCGGCCCGGGCAAAATACAAGCCTGCCATGCTGTTGACCATTGTCATGTGTCTCGGCTACAATCCCAGACATGTACTACGTCGGAGTATTCCGATTTTGCAAAAGGAGTTTTTTTAACATGCATTATTGTCGTAGGTTTGTGAACATGAGTAGCGTGGGTTGTATGGTTGTGATGACCTTGTTGGCCGCGGGTTTCGTTGGCACGACGCAGGCTGACGCGGAAACGGCCACAGGCTGGCCGGAGTTTCGCGGGCCGTGGGGAAACGGCCATGTGACCGCGCCGGGGGAAAGCATCGGGTTGCCGCTGGAGTGGAGCGAGGACGACAATATCGCATGGAAAACCCCAATTCCGCATCAGGGATGGTCTACGCCGGTCATTATGGACGGACAGGTCTGGCTTACGACGGCCACGGAGGACGGACACAAGTTCTTCGTCTTATGTCTGGATGCGGCCACGGGCGAGGTGCTGTTTCACGAGAAACTGTTTCATTCGGACGACCCTGAACCGCTTGGAAACGAGGTGAACTCGTACGCGTCGCCGTCACCGGCAATCGAACCGGGGCGGGTGTACATACACTTCGGCAGTTATGGCACGGCCTGTATTGACACGGAGACCTTTGAAACCCTCTGGGAGCGGACGGATTTGGAGTGCCGTCATTACCGTGGCCCCGGCTCGTCGGTGCTGCTGTATGAGGACTTGGTTGTGCTTACCTTTGATGGCGCCGATGTACAATACTTGGCGGCCCTGAACAAGCACACGGGCGAAACCGCGTGGAAAACCCATCGTTCCACGGAATGGACGGATTTGGATGATGACGGCCAGCCATTGCGGGAGGGAGACTTTCGAAAGGCCTTTACCACGCCGACGGTGATCACGGTGGAGGGACGGGATTTGCTCATCAGCCCCGGTTCCTTTTCGGCTTTTGCTTATGACGCGCGTACTGGCGAAGAAATCTGGCACACCACCAATGAGTCCTACACGCCTGCGCCAAGACCCGTATTTGGCAATGATATGTTGTTTCTCACCACCGGCCGCGGCCCGTCGGAATTGTGGGCCATGCGCGCCGACGGCGAGGGTGATGTGACGGACACCCATGTGGTATGGACCGTACAGGGACGTCCGGTGCCGGAAGAGCCGTCGCCGTTGCTGGTGGGCGATTTGTTGTACCTGGTCAGTAACCGGGGCATTGTAACCTGCTTTGAAGCCGCTACGGGCGATGAGGTATGGAACAAGCGTTTGGGCGGCAATTATTTGGCTTCGCCCATCTATGCCGACGGACGGCTCTATGTTGTTAACACGCAGGGGCGCACCACGGTGCTGAAAGAAGGGCGCGCGCCGGAGATTCTTGCCGAAAATGAGCTCGATACCGGTTGTCTTGCGTCGCCCGCCGTTGCGGATAATGCCTTGTTCCTGCGGACACGCACCCATCTGTATCGGATTGAAGCGCCGTAATATTCCATCCACGCAAACGGCCGGGCGCTGATGGTGTTGCGTCTGTCGCGTTGCTTGACCTGATACGCGCAAATAGCGCATTATTCCGGACGTCATGAAACATTTCCTTCGCACATATCTGCCGGTCGTGGCTGCGGGCATCCTGCTGTCCTGGGCCTTTCCCCGGTTTCACTTCCACGTATTGGCATGGGTGGCGTTGGCCCCGTTGTTTTTAAGCGCAGCACAATCATCGCCGTTGGGGGCGGCGGCAAAGTTTTATTTTTGTGCCCACATTTTCCACAGCATATTGTTGCAGTGGTTGGTTGCCAACATATTCTGGGCCGGTGGCTGGGCCATTGTTGGGCAGCAGTTATTATGCGTGGCCTTGTCATTGTATTGGGCCGTGTTCGGATTCGGCTGGCGCTGGGCGCATCAACGCGCCCCCGCCTACGCGGGCGCCGTTTGTTTGGCGGGGCTGTGGGTGTTGATGGAATTGTTGCAGGCGCGTCTGTTCAGCGGGTTCGGCTGGGGGGCGCTGGGCTATACCCAGGGCGGCAATCTGTATGTGGCGCAGTGGGCTTCCATCGGCGGCGTGACGCTGATCTCCTTTCTGCTGTTGCTGGTAAATGCCTTGCTGGCCCTGGCATGGGTGGAGCAGGCGTATCGTGTGCGCCGACTTGTTGCGGCCGGTTGCATTGTGTTGGTAATGCACGGCGGCGGCTATTTAATGCTGGGCGAGGCGGACTACGAATCAGAGCCGTTTACGGTGGGGATTGTGCAGCCCAATTTTTCACAGGAAATGAAATGGGATCCCGCCTATGAAGTTGACATGGTGCAGCGCACGGCCCAGCTGAGCCGTGCGTTGGCGGCGCGTGAGCCGATTGACTTGATGGTATGGCCGGAGGCGCTGGTGGTGCGCCATTATGGCATTGAGCCCTTTTTGGACATATTGACGCACACGGCCCGTGATATGCGCACGCATTTACTGACAGGTACGGTGCGCGACGACTACAACACGGGGAAGAGTTTCAACTCAACCGTCCTTATCGGCCCGGAAGGCACGGACATGGGGCATTACGACAAAATACACCTCGCGCCCTTCGGCGAATACATTCCGTTTGAGGAGTACCTGCCGTTCATCGGTCATATCGCCTTTGGCGGCATGGCCGCGGGGGACACGCCGCAGGTGTATTCGGTGGGCACGCGTTCGCCGGCCCCGCTGATCTGCTTCGAGGTATTGTTTGCGCCCCTGAGCGAGCGGCTGTTGGACATGGGCGCGGATATGTTGGTGGTAGTGACAAACCTTGCCTGGTTTGGCGGTTCAAACGCGATTCCGCAGGAACTTGAAATAGCGCGTATGCGTGCCATAGAAACGCGCCTGCCCTTAATACACAGCGCCAACACCGGCATTTCCGGCGTGTTTGATCCTTACGGTCGTTTTCAAGTTGTGCGTCATACGGTGGCGCCGCGGGGCGACCTGGTTGATTGGGGCGACCGCGCACAACCCCATCATGCCATCATGCGACGTTTCGTCGGTTCCTTTGAAATTGCGGCGCCGGCCTTGCGCATCTTGCCCTACGGTCCCGTGCTGTTGCCGTGGTTGCTCGCAACGGTCGGCGTATTACTCGTTGTCGCTGCTTTCGTGCGCGGTTTCCTTTGGGAGACTGTACTGGGACAAGGCACACCGAAACCGAAACCCAAAGCGAAGAAGAAAAGCACGGCGCCTTCGAAGGGGAAATCCGCGACCGGCCCGGCAAAGAAGAAGCCACGAAAAAAGAAATCGGCCGCAGCGGATAAACAAGACGAAGCATCCGGCGAAAAAGAGGCAAAGAACACGAAAGCATCAAAAGAAGAGGAATGATCGCCGGCGCACACCGGGGTTACGGACGCGGTTTACCAGACGGGTTATGACGGTCCTTTCGGGGTGTTGATGCCGGTTCCGGTTTGCGTCGTTCGCAATCCGGGATACAGGAAAAACACGTGCCAACACATTCTTCCGCTTCATTGGGCGGGGTTGACTTGTGTTTATCGTTGTCCATGCCGTTTTCCAATGGCGAGTGTCCGTTTTTCAAGCGGTGCGATGGGGGGGAGGCCGTTTTCCGGTCGGTCCAGATAAAACAACGCCACGGCGCTTACGTCGTCCCGCCGGTAATAGTTTGTCCAGCCTTCCGGCACATCGGGGTCATCCAAGGTTTTCGGCGGATCGCTTTCGAGCATATTCAGGTATGTCTCGCCAGTATCAACGGAAATGGGTGTTATTTCCACACCCTTGTCGAGCATCTCGCGCACGTATTTCTGTTGCGCGCCGCCTATTTGCTGTATGGTGGCGCGGATATCTTCATGGAAATAGATAGGGTCCGGGACGTGATGCCTGTAAAATGTCCAATACATATTTGCATTGTCAATCAGCAGCGAGCCTTGATAGCGGTTGGCGAACACGCCCTGCGAGTAGGCTGTCCCCACATAGTCCTCGGTGCCTGTGCCTACCAGCGTAGGCCATTGGCTGTCGCCGTCAAGAAAGATTTTCACTTCCCCTTCACCCCACCAGCCCAGATTGTCCGGATGCCCTATCACGCCGATATGCGCGCCCAGAAATCGGCCGCGCCCTTGCAGGGACGGCAATATGGTGAAGTCTTCGGCCAATGCGGTCCACCGTTCCCGGCGCCAGGTTGCGTGAAAATATAGCGGTTCCGCAACATCTGCACCGCCCAGCGAATAATTGATATCGTAGAAGAGCTGACTCAAATCGGTGTCCGATTCATTTGTGAAGGTGATGCGTGCCCGTTCCCGGAAGGGCATGGGTATGCAGACATTAAAGGAACGGCCTTCCGGGCTGCTGAACAAGGCACTCTCGAATGCCGTCATTTCGCCGAGGATGGCGCCGAAGAAATCGCCGAACGGCACTTCGACCGCCGGCGTTTCGGCGTTGTCCCAATACATGCGCAACACAATGGAACGCAGCATTTGCGGGCTGCGATCGGATAAGGTGAACCACATGCGATGGATGACGCCCGGGCCTTCCACATCCATTAAGACCATCTCTTCACCCGCCGCCACCGGGCTGAATGCCGCGCCTTTGGCGCCACGGTTGGCTTTGCCGCCCGCACCTTTTTCGCCCGTGGGATTTTCAAAACTGACCCAGCGCGATTGTATGTCGTCGCGCATCTCATACAAAGGCGCGGCCTGGGCGGCGCCTGTTGTGCATACCATACAACAGAGGAGGACAAATGCTATCGGGCCAGAGAGAAGGTAACGCATGGACAAGGCTCCTTTCCGCTTACGCCAAAATGAAAGCGCGGCAGGGGGCGCCGTCTGCGCCCACAATGGACAGGGGCAGCACCACAAAATCGTGGACACCCGGTGTAATGGCGGCCAAACGCAGCCCTTCCACAATAAACACGCCTGCTTCCAGCAATATTCGGTGAACCGGCGTTCCGTCGCCGTAGGGCGCAACGGACAGATAGTCCGTGCCCACCAACTTGACGTCGTCCGCAACCAGCCGCTCGGCGGCGTCCGGATGCAATGCCACAAAATCACGGTCAAACTCCCCGTCCATGGCAAGCGTCGAATTGCGTGTTTTGAAAAGAACCCGCGTTGGCAATGGCGATTCGGGCAGGTGTTCCGCGCGAATGAGTTCCACATCAGGCAGATCAAGTACCAGCGCCTTGCCAAAAAACAGCGCGGGGTCTACTTCGTCCAGCGCGGCGGCATCGTCAACAAAGTGCCAAGGCGCATCGCAATGGGTGCCTGTGTGGGTGGACATGGCAATCTGTGACACATTACAGCCCGCCCCGTCGGCGATTCGGCTCGCCGGCTCAAGGGTAAAACTGGGATCGCCCGGCCACACGGCCATTTCCGGACGCAGGGGAATGCTAACGTCGCGCCATTTGTGCTGCATAACTCGTTTTATCCTTCTTCTTTAATCCATGCCTCGGTAAACGTTACATGTTTGATGGTGCTGCCGTCGATTTCTTCGCGCCGATAGGAGTATGTCACGTGCAGCGTGTCATCCTGTGCCTGCATTATGGTGGGATAGGAGAAGTTGCCTTTACCCTCCTCCGCGATT
>SKQZ01000293.1 GCA_007118765.1 Candidatus Hydrogenedentota bacterium | reverse complement strand
CTTGCCCGCCGACTTCGACGTGTACTAACACGCTGTCAGCCGGCGGCCTGCGCAAAGCACCTGCTCTGGCGCCATCTTCACAGGCTCACGACGAAACCTGATGAAATATCCGGGCTAAAATAGCGGGTGTAGGCCAGCATTCAATACATGACATGGCAGGACAAAGTGTTAAATTCGCCGCAAATACGACGCAATACACCGTCTCAAGACGATTTATTGTATTTATGGGTGTTCGGGAAATTTTATTTGACTTATGTTTGGCACACATGTATAATGGCTTTGGAACGGTTTCGGAAACTGTTTTAGTGTAATGCATTTATGCTTGCAGTATGTGGTTTTGTTGAGGTTGGATGACCTGCAGGGCATCCGTAACAAAGACTTAAGGAGTCAAGGTATTATGAAACGAAAAGGATTTACACTCATCGAATTGTTGGTCGTGATTGCCATCATCGGCATTCTTGCGGCCATCCTGCTGCCGGCCTTGGCCCGTGCGCGCGAATCGGCGCGGCGTGCCAGTTGCCAGAACAACCTGAGACAATGGGGCTTAATTTACAAGATGTATGCGAACGAGGCGCCCGGCGAGAAGTTCCCGCCCTTGCAAGTGCTTCGTAACCGACATGGGGAGTTGGACGATCGCTTGGCCGCGGGGCCGAATGTGTATGCCATCTACCCCGAGTATCTGACGGATGTGGAGATCATTTTCTGTCCGTCCGATGCTACTGCCGCGCAACGTCGCGACCGTCTGTATGTCCGCGAACCCGGTCACGAATCCGGTCTGCAAGTGGGTGCAAACCTGTTGCATTGGGATCCGGATTTTATTGACAGCAGTTACATGTATTTGGGCTGGGCTTTTGACAGATTGGATATTACGGAGCGCGGCGACGCGTTTGGCGTGGTTTGGGCGTTGCTTGCGGATAGTGTTGATGGCGTTCCGTATGTGCCCGCGCAGATTGGCGCGGCGCTGGACGGCATTGCAGAAGCCAATATGGACTTGTTGCTGGCGATGCTTGCAGGCGGAGCGTCCAACGAAGATGTCGCAAGAGCGGCCGCCATATTTGATCGTGATGCGACTGTGTCGGGGCAGTGGGCCGGCCAAGGCCTTGGCAATGGCGGCGGTGACAGAATCCATCGTCTTCGTGAAGGCGTGGAACGCTTTATGATCACCGACATTAACAACCCCGGTGCATCGGCGATGGCGCAAAGCACGCTGTGGGTGAAGTCCGACCTTTTCGGTGCGGGCGCGGCCATTGAGTATTTCAACCACTTGCCTGGCGGCTGCAACGTGCTTTACATGGACGGTCACGTTTCCTTTGTTCGTTACGTACCGGCCGATGTTGAGAGCGCCGGCAGTGGTGAGCAGGCACAGCAGATGATGTCCGGTTCCACCCCGCCGGTGTTGCCGACAGTGGCAACCATGCTTGCCGCTTTTAATTAATCGGCATTGTTGACACGATAGCAAAACGCCCCGGTTTCCTGTTGGAAGCCGGGGCGTTCTTTCATCCTGCTGCAGGGACCCGTGTTGCGGTCGGGGCCGCGTCAGTTGTTGTTGACCACGGTGAAGTCCGCGTCCACGGTGTTTTCGTCGTCTTGTGAGCGCCGGTCTGCGTTGTGTTGTGTTGCGCCTGCGTCCTGCTGCCCGGTTTGATAGGGGCTGCTGCTTTGTTGTGCTTGGGTCTGCGCCGTGCCGGCGCGATACAGGGCCTCCGACAGTTTATGGGAGGCCGCTTTCACCGTCTCCATTTCCGTGCGCATGGCGTCAATTTCATCGCGTTTGATTGCGTCACGGAGCCGTTGCACACTGTTTTCCACAGCGGCTTTTTCGGCGGCATCCACCTTGTCGCCATGTTCGCGGAGCATCTGTTCCGTGGCATAGGCCAGTTGGTCGGCGTTATTCCGCGTTTCTGTGGTCTCGCGGCGTTTCTTGTCCTCTGCCGCGTGCTGTTCGGCGTCGCGCACCATGCGTTCCACATCGTGCTCGTCCAAGCCGGACGACGCTTCAATGCGGATGCGCTGTTCTTTGCCGGAGGCCACGTCCTTGGCGGACACATGGAGGATACCGTCCGCGTCAATGTCAAAAGCGACCTCTATCTGCGGTATGCCCCGTGGCGCCGGGGGTATGCCTTCCAGGTTAAACCGTCCCAAGGTGCGGTTGTCGGCGGCCATGTCGCGTTCCCCTTGCAGCACGTGTACCGTTACGGCGGTCTGGTTGTCGTCCGCCGTGCTGAAGACCTCTTTCTTGGACACCGGGATGGTGGTGTTGCGCTCAATCAGTCTGGTAAACACGCCGCCAAGGGTCTCAATACCGAGCGACAGCGGGGTAACATCCAGCAGCAATACGTTTTTCACATCGCCGGACAGTACGCCCGCCTGGATGGCTGCGCCAATGGCCACCACCTCGTCGGGGTTCACGCCGCGATGGGGCTCTTTCCCGAACAAGTCCGTCACCATGCGCTGTACCGCGGGCATGCGGGTCATGCCGCCCACCAGGATAACTTCATCAATGTCCGACGCCTGTACTCCGGCATCTTTGAGCGCCTGCCTGCATGGCGCCTTTACACGCGCAAGATGTGTTTCGCACAGTTGCTCCAGTTTGGCGCGTGTAAGGGTGTAATTGAGATGTTTCGGGCCGGCCGCATCGGCGGTAATAAAGGGGAGGTTAATGTCCGTCTGCATGGCGGACGAAAGTTCACACTTGGCCTTTTCCGCCGCTTCCTTCAACCGTTGGAGCGCCATCTTGTCGTGACGCAGATCAATGCCTTGGTCGCGTTTGAATTCGTCGGCGAGCCAGTCCATGACAATTTGATCAAAGTCATCGCCGCCGAGATGGGTGTCGCCGTTGGTGCTGAGCACTTCGAAACTGTCCTCGGCAATGGCGAGTATGGAAATGTCGAAGGTGCCGCCGCCCAAGTCGAAGACCGCCACCTTCTCGTTCTTTTTCTTCTCCAGCCCATACGCCAAAGCCGCTGCGGTGGGTTCATTGATGATGCGCGCCACCTCCAGCCCCGCGATCCGCCCGGCATCTTTGGTGGCCTGCCGCTGCGAGTCGTTGAAATAGGCGGGAACGGTGATAACGGCCTTGGTCACCTTTTCTCCGAGATACGCTTCCGCCGCCTCTTTCAGCTTTTGCAGGATCATGGCGGAGATTTCGGGCGGCCGGTAGGTTTTGTCCCGTGCCGTCACCTGACAATCGCCGTTGGATGCCTGCTTCACTTCAAACGGCATGCGTTGGGTATCTTCCGCCGCTTCATCATAGCGTCGCCCCATAAAGCGTTTTATGGAGAAGATGGTGTTCTTCGGATTGGTTACCGCTTGCCGCCAGGCCGCCGCGCCAACAAGACGTTCGCCGTCTTTGGTAAAGGCCACGACCGACGGGGTTGTGCGGGCGCCTTCCGGATTGGTTATCACCACCGGTTCGCCATTTTCCAAAATGGATACGCACGAATTGGTCGTGCCCAAGTCTATGCCAATTGTTTTCGACATACTATCAACCTCCTTTTGTTCGTAGTTGCCCGGTTCACCGTGTTGGTTCAAATGCCACACGATGCGGGCTGTCTATCCCAAGCATAGGCCATGCCGAATGCGTTGCCTGCCACAACAGGGCGGAAACCTGCATAACAGTAATGATATGAGCGGCTTGTGTTTCGTCATGTTTCGCGAGGGATGTTGATGTGTCAACGACGCCGTTTTACTATGAAACACCGGCGCCTCATATTTGAACAGGAGGCGTCGCTTTTGCGCGGGTTGGACGCGTTTGCCTTGATTGCAGTATACTTGTTCCCCACAGGCTTTTCATGCGTCGTTGCGCGCGCAATCAGCGGCGCGGCTGCACAGGCAACAAGGAAGGAATCATGCGATGGATATCACAGGGTTAATGGCCCCTTTTGAGCAAACGGCATCGGATTATTACAGCTACGCCCGGGAAGCGGCGGCCAAGGGCCGCAAGATAGCGGGCTACATGTGCTCGTATGCGCCGCAGGAGCTGTTGCATGCGGCCGGGTATCTGCCCATACGCATTCTGGGCCGAACAGGCGAGACGCACCGTGCCGACGAGTTGTTGCAGGCCTTTTCCTGCAGCTTTGCGCGCAGCGTGTTGGACAGTGCGCTTGAACAGGAATGGCCGTTTCTTGACCTGGTGATGTTTTCGCATACTTGCGACACCATGCAGAATGTGGCGGATCTGTGGCGCGCTCACACGCCGGATACGGATGTGCTGATAGCGTCTGTGCCGACCCGCACGGACGGCGATGCGCCGCTACGATATTATATGGCCGAGTTGGAACGGCTGAAAACGCAGCTGGAAACCATGACCGGCAAGGCCATTACGGATGACGCGCTGGCCGCAAGTTTGCACCTGTACAATGAACACCGTACGGCAATGCAGGCGTTGTATGCGTTGCGAACATCAAAACCGGCATTGCTCTCCGGCGCACAGATGATGCAGATTTACGTATCCGCATTTCTGATGGACCGTGCCGAACACTTGAAACACGTGCTCGCGGTTATTGATGCCATGAACGCGAACGAACCGGACGATGACAACGGGTTGCCCCGGGTGTTTGTTGCCGGCGGCATGTGTCGTCATGTGGGCTTTATTGAGTTGATGGAAGCGGCGGGCTGTGTGGTGGTGGGCGATGATTTGTGCGTGGGAAGTCGCTCGTTTTCCTTCGGAGAGCCATCGGGCGCCACGCCCATGGAAATGTTGGCCCGTGCCTATCTGGGCCGCATCCCGTGTCCGGCATTCCATTGCGACGGACGGCAACCGGGCGACGCTCTGGTGGAGGCGGTTCGCCGCGACAAAGCGGACGGCGTCATTTTCCTGCTCACCAACTTTTGCGATCCGGTGGCATTTGATTATGTGCCACAGAAGGATGCGCTTGAGGCCGCCAATATCCCCGCGCTGTCGCTGTCGGTGGAACAACATCAAGCGCCGCCGGAACAGCTGCGCACACGTGTGGCGGCGTTTGCGGAGATGTTGCGTGAAGGCGCCGGTTCATGAGCGACGGAGCGGTTTATGCGGGCATAGACGTAGGCAGCGCCACGGCCAAAGCGGTTTTACTGGATGCTGCCGGTGTTGTGCGGGGCACATCCGTTATCGCCAGCGGCGGCAACTTGAGCGACTCGGCGCAGCGCTGTTTGGCCCTTGCGGCCAACGAGGCGGGGGTTGCGCCTGATGCCTGTAGCGCTGTGGTGGCCACGGGGTACGGGCGCGAACGGGTGTCGGCACGCAGCAGCGCGGTTACAGAAATAACGTGTCATGCCCGGGGCGCCTTGGCGTTGTTTCCGGAGGCGCGCTCGGTGGTGGATATCGGGGGCCAGGACTCCAAGGCGATTGCGTTGGATGAACGGGGCCGGGTGTTGCGCTTTGAGATGAACGACAAATGCGCGGCGGGTACGGGCCGCTTTCTGGAAGTGATGGCGCGTCTTTTGGAGATAGAGTTGGACGCATTCGGCGGTCGTGCGCTGCAAGCCGCCGCGCCGGTCAAGATTTCTTCCACCTGTACGGTTTTTGCCGAGAGCGAGGTCATATCCCATTTGGCGCGCAATGAAAACGTGGACGACATTATCGGCGGACTGTGCAACGCCATCGCTTCGCGCGTGTACGGGCTGGCGTCGCGGGCACGGCTGACCGCGCCCACCATCATGACCGGGGGCGTGGCGCGCAACCAAGGCGTGGTCAAGGCGATGGAGGCCTTGCTCGGCGCGCCCATACACACGCCCGACACGCCGCAGATTGTCGGCGCCTACGGCGCCGCGCTTATTGCCCGGGAACGTGCCGGCGCCGAGGCGTCATAAGGCGCCCGCCAACAACAGCGCCCCCGCAATGACCACATCTTCTTCCAGCGCGCAGGGAACAATGTCGACGCTGTGACGATAGGGCGCAAACACATGGCGGTCGAAGGCTTGGCGCAGGGGAACGAACAAGGTGTCGCCCATGAGCGCCACGCCGCCGCCCACGGCAATGCGCTCCGGGTGAAAGAGGGCGCTCACATTGGCCAGCGCAATCGCCACGGCATTGGCCACGGCGTTTATCTCGGCAACGGCCCGCGGGTCATCTTTGCGCGCCGCCTCCGCCAGTAACGCACAGGAGAGTTGCCGGGGGTTGCCGTTGCACAGGTCATGCAAGGGACTGCCGACGGCGAGGTCGTTCCATGCGCGGATACGGCGCTCCACGGCCCAGCCGGAACAAAGGTTCTCCAGTTTGTCCGTTGCACCGGGCGCGGGGCTGGTCCAATCCGGTATCCATGTATGGCCGATTTCCGCAGCGCCCCGACCCTGACCATCGTACAGATGGCCGTTTACCACAAAAGCGCCGCCAATGCCGCTGCCGATGTTCATATAACAAAACTGGCGCGTTCCCGTGCCTGCGCCCAAACAGTATTCCGCCCAGCCCGCGGCGTTGGCGTCGTTGGCCACAATGACGGGCAGGCGGAAACGTTCTGCGAACCATTCCCGTATGGGCAGATTGTCCCAGCCCGTGATTTGATGGGAAAGCAGCGCGCATCCGGTGGCGGATTCCACGGGGCCGCCGAAACCGATGCCGATGGCGCGCACCTTGCCATTGGCCGCTTTGACAAGCCGTTCCGTTTGTTGCGCGGTCCATGACAAGATGCCTTCCGCGCCCAGAGAGGTCTGCACCGCGCCGCGCTCGTTTTCGAGTATTGTCCCGTCGGGCAGACCCAAAGCGGCCTGTAGTTTTGTGCCGCCAATTTCAATGGCAACGATGCGCGTGTCCGTCATGGTATTGTTCCCCGGTTCGGCAACGGCGGTTACGCAGAGAAACCGTTGCCGGTTGTCTTTCCCACAGTATCATTTTTTGGATGATGCAATTTCAAGCATGCAACCGGCCCGGACACCACACGACAGATCGTGCAGGCATCCGGGCCGGAGTGATTAACCCGCATATTTCACAAGATTTCTATTGCGCCTGCGAATCTTACACCATATCAGGCACTTTACTT
>SKQZ01000196.1 GCA_007118765.1 Candidatus Hydrogenedentota bacterium | reverse complement strand
GGTCAGGGCGCCGTGGCAACGTTGCTGCTGGGGTTTGCCTTGGGACTTGCCAAACTCGGCAGTCAAGTGTACGCCGGGGTTGTGGCGGATGATCTGGCCTCGTTGTCTGTTGTACAGCAATGGATTGTCGCTTACGGCAGCATCAATTTCCTGCTTTTCTGTGTGTATCTGTTCCTGTTCTGCTGCGCCACCCTGGTGCTTGTGAGCTTGCTTACCGCACCGCCTGCCGCAGCACAAATCGTAAACCTCACCTATGCCACCAATACCGACGAAGGCCGCAGTGAAGTGCGCGGCAGCTGGAACCGCTGGGATGTGATTCACACAACGGTGGTGTTGTTGATAATTCTGGGTGTTTACCTGTATTTTACCGGGTAGTGCGGTGCCCGCCTTGTGACAGCCTTGTTATCCTTGAGAGATATAGTCTATGGGACGTTTCATAACAAAACACTCGCCGTTGTTTATTCTTGCGGCCCTATGTATTGTGCTCGCATTTGTGTCGGATGTATTTCGATCTCCGGCCAACTTGCAGGGGGTCTCTCAACGCACAGCGGTAATCGGTATCATGGCCATTGGCCAGCTGGCGGTGATTCTTACCGCCGGCATTGACTTGTCCGTGGGCAGTGTGGCGGCGTTAAGCGGGGTAGTCGGTTGTCTTGCCATGGTCAATTATAATGTGCCCGTCATACCGGGCATTGCTATTGGCACAAGTGTCGGGCTCACGTGCGGCCTCATCAATGGCCTGTTGGTGGCCAAGGGACGCATCCCGCCCTTTATTGTAACGCTGGGCATGATGATGGTGGCACGCGGCTTTACGCTCATATTTTCGGGCGCCACGGCTGTGTTCGGGTTGCCCCCTGCCTTCGCGTGGCTCGGCGGTGCGCGAGCGTGGTGGTTGCCCACGGGATTAATGTTTGGATTTGCGGTGGCGTTTGCCGTGGTGCTTAATTTCACGCGCTTCGGACGCTCGCTGTACGCGGTGGGCGGTAATCGTGAAGCCGCCCGCTTGTCGGGCATTTCAGTAGATCGGGTGCGCATTGCCGCCTTTACGATCAGCGGCGCCTGCGCAGGGTTTGCGGGCATGATGCTCGCCTCACGAACGAGCGTAGCCTCGCCCACGGGCGGCGAGATGTATGAGCTGTACGCCATCGCGGCCTGTGTGATTGGCGGCGCGAGTTTGATGGGTGGCGAAGGCGGCGCATTGGCGGCGGTTGCCGGGGCGCTGATTATGACCGTGCTCAGAAACTTTTGCAACTTGCAGAATATCAACGTGCATTGGCAGCAGATTCTTGTGGGTACGCTGTTGATTGTGCTTGTGTTTTATGACAACCGGCGCAAACGTCGGGCCGGACTGTTGAGAGATTAGAAACGGCCTGTTGTTGGGCCAATAAAAATGTCAAGAGGAGACAGGTAATGTTTATGCGTGTTGTGATACTGATAGCCGTGATATTGTTGGTGCGTATGCAGGGCGCCGTGGCGGAGGCCGAAGTAACCGTGTGGATGAGCACGCAGGACGGCGAAAAGCAATTGCAGCAAGAGCCCGCATTGCCGCTTGTACCGGGACGGGCCACGGGCGACATTGTATTGCAGGTGGACCCCGCCACCATGTATCAGAGTATTCTGGGGCTGGGTTCTTCCTGGGAACACGCAACCGTCGAGAACCTGTACCGGTTGCCGGAAGCCGAGCGCAACGAGATTATCAAGCGCGTGGTGTGCCCGGAGGAAGGGATCGGAATGAATCTGATGCGCTTGTGTATCGGCGCCAGCGATTTTATCGGCGATCCCTATTACACCTATTGTGACTTGCCGCCGGGCGAAACTGATCCTGATCTGGAATGTTTTTCCATTGAGAAAGACCTGGAACAGAAGATTCCCGTGATCAAGAAATCCATGGAATACAACCCGGACATCCTGTTCTTCGCATCGCCTTGGAGTCCGCCTGCATGGATGAAAGACTCCGGCGAACTGGGCGGCGGCCGCCTAAAGCGCGAGTACTATGATGTGTGGGCGCGTTACCTGCTCAAGTATATCCAGGCGTATGAGGCGGAGGGCATTCCGATTTATGCCATTACCGTGCAGAACGAGCCGAACCATGAAGACCCCGATTACCCTACAACGGTATGGACCGGAGAAGAACAGCGCGTGTTTATCCGTGACTATCTTGGCCCGTTATTTGAAGAGCACGGCATTACGGCATTGGTGTGGTGTTGGGATCACAACTGGAACAATCTTGATTTTCCCCGTGCGGTATTAAGCGATCCCGAAGCGGCGCAATATGTGGACGGCACGGCCTTTCATCATTATGAAGGTTTTGTTGAGGCCCAGTCGGAATTGAAAGAGGAGTTCCCGGACAAGCACATTTATTTCACGGAAGGTTCGGTGTTCAGGACTATCGGCGCAACGCGGCTTATTGCCATCTTGCGAAATTGGTCGCGCACGTACAACGCGTGGGTTACCATGTTGGATGAGCACCGCAAGCCCAACAGAGGGCCGCATCTCGCCAGCGCCACCTGCATTGAATTGAAAGACGACCTGTCGGTGGAGTACCGCTATGACTATTTTATGTACGGCCAATTTATGCGCTTTATTCAGCGCGGGGCCGTGCGCATTGATAGCACGGAGTCCGATATCCGTAATTTTGCAAACGTTGCCTTCAGAAATCCGGACGGCAACATTGTATTGGTTGTTGCCAATGCCGGTCGTGAAGATCGCGAATTTGTGGTGGAATGCCTTGGCAGAACATTCGAGGCGACCATACCCGCCAACGCCGTGGCGACGTATTTGTGGACGCCCTGATCTTGGTGTTTGCCTCGTAACCTCTCAAAACGTTATCCATGTGTGCCCGTGCGACCGCCCATCGTGTACGCGGATGCATGGCTGACTTTTAGGTATCCATTATGCAGGTCGTAAGCGAAAGGACTGTTTATGAGACGCGTTTGTCGTGGCGACACTATGCTATGCCTTGTTGTGGCGGGCGCGCTGTTGTTTCTTGCCTGTGGCCTCTCGGCGATTGCGCTGGGCGAACAGGAGCGTGACACCGGTGAACCGCCGGACGATACGCCGCTGCCCTATGCCACCCTGTATCAGGCGGTCAAAGCAGGCGAGTTGTATACGACGCTGGACATGATAGATTTGGGTGTGGAGGACCAACACCATGATGCACAGGGGAGAAATGCGTTGCTGTGGGCTTCGGCTTCCGGCATGCCCCATGTGATTACCGCGCTTATTGAACAGGGCGCAACGTTGTATGTGCAGGATAATCTCGGCAACAGTGCATTACATTTGGCGGTGACGGCCAATGACATGTATACCGCCGAAATGTTGCTTGACAAGGGTATTGAACATTCGCTGGCAGATCAACAAGGGCGCACCGCACTTCATATCGCGGCGACCATGGGCGATAAGGACATGACCCGGATGTTGTTGGACAAGGGCATGAATCCGCTCGCCAGCTTTCAGAAGGATCGCTTTTATTCCCCCTATGACGCTGCGGCGGAGGCACAGCATTGGGAAATCACCGCCTTGTTCCGGGAGCGCGGTTTTGACCGGGGGCACTTGGAGAATGCCGCCTATGGCGACCTGGCGGCTTTTGAAGAGTACGCGGCAGAGGAACCGGAAAAACTCACCGAGGAGAATCGAATGGGCTTCACGCCCATTTTCATCGCGGCTTCTTCAGGGCAGTATGAACTTGTTAAATTTCTGCTGGACCATGACGTGGATCCCTATGCCGCTACTGTTTCCGGTAGTGAACCTTTCATTGTTGCCATAAGAAACGGGCGCAAGGAAGTGCTTGACTTGCTTATGGAGCATGGGGTGGATATTAACCGGCGTGACACAACGTTTCGTGGGGATACGCCGTTGATTCATGCGGTGCGCGCCGGGCTTGTTGACATGACGGATTTCTTGCTTGACCGCGGGGCGCATATTGGTCATCCCAACGGCATGGGAGACACCCCGTTGCACAATGCCGTGGACACAAATCAATATGGCACGGCAGAGCGGCTGCTTGAACGCGGCGCCATTGTGGATATTCGGAATCACCGGGGCTTGGCGCCCCTGCATGTGGCGGCTGCCAAAGGCTATGAGGAAATGGCGGCATTGCTTCTGTCTTATGGTTCCAACATCAATGTTACCGATGTGCGCGCATGGACGCCGTTGCATGTGGCGGTGCATGAAACCCAAATTGCCATGGTGCGCTTCCTCGTGGCAAACGAAGCGAATGTCTCGCTTCAGGACAGGAGAGGCAATACGCCGTTGCATCTAACGGCGGAAAGCAAACAGTTTCGCATCGGCGCCATTTTGATTGAAGCAGATGCCGATGTCAATCTGGTGAATGAAGCGTCGCTTTCGGCGTTGCACATTGTGGCCGAAACGGGTATGCGCAACTTTGCCGAACGACTGGTGGGTGCGGGCGCAAATGTGAATGAAACAAATGCGGATGAGCGCACACCCGTTTATGTTGCATTGTATAACGATCATTACGAACTGGCACGTTATCTGGAAGCGCATGGCGCGGCACTTGACGTAACGGATGCAGTCGGACGAAGCCTCATGTTTCCGGCGGCACGCGGTCAGGCTGACAGTGCAGTGCAATGGTTGTGCGAAGCCGGACTGGAAGTGAATGTCACCGATGAGCAACAGCAGACCCCGTTGCATGTGGCGGCACGCTATGGCGGCCAGGAGACCTTGGACTATCTGATCGCACAGGGCGCGGAAGTAAATGCACGGGACGTTACAAACACCACGCCCTTGCATTTGGCGGGGGAAAGAGGACACATTGTTCATGTGCGCCAGCTGGCCTATCAAGGCGCGGATATGCTGGCGCTGGACGATGCCGGACAACTACCCCTGCATCGGGCCATGGCAAACGGGCATTGGGGCCCGGCACAGTTCTTTATCCTGCGTGACGTGCCGGTGAATGCACGCGACGAAAACGGCACCACGCCGCTGCATTTGACGGTAATGGGCGGGTACCAGCGTATTGCCAGGTTGTTGATTGCCTACGGGGCCGATTTTACGCTGAAGAACAATGCAGAGGAAACACCGCTTGATGCTGTGATTCGATTGAGGAGCGAGGAAAAGACGCAGGACGAAATGACTGTGCAGGAACGTTCCACGCAGGTGGGGCGACGCAATACCATCTTCTTTTTGCGGGCGCTCGTTATTGACGAATTTGCCAATGCCGCGAATCGCAATGATGCGGAGTTTATGGCGCAGCTCGCCGGCGCGTTTCCGATGCTTCAAGATGTTGCCACCCGCGGCAAACCGCCCTTGTACCGTGCGGTTGACAATGGATATGTCGAGGTGGTGCGTGTGCTGCTGGAAAACGGAGCCAATCCGGACACCCCGGCGACGGCTGCATTCATGAGGACGCCGTTGCATCTGGTCGCGAAAAGCGGCGACGAGACGATGGCGCGATTGCTGCTGGAAGCGGGGGCAGACGCCAGCGCGAAAAGTGCTTTGGGTGAAACGCCACTTGATATTGCAAATCAACATGCCCGGCACACAATCGGCATGTTGCTCCAATCGCAACCGTCCGAAGCTGCACCCTAAGACTGCACTGTGTTTGCGCTGTAAGCCGGTTCACAGCATGTGCTGTCATGAAAGGACATCGGCATGGTAGATGAGAACGCCTCGTCGCATGATGAAACGGCATCGCAGGACACATCGCCCGCACCGAGGTCGCGTAAATGGTTGCTTGTGGCCGGGCTGTGGGCGGTCTGTATCCTGTGGAATGTGCTGCCGGTTTCACCACAAGCGGTGGAACGCTTTTACTCGCGGGGATTGTATCGGATCATCGTGGGTGTGGTAACGCCGTTGACAGGCGCCGTTCCTTTCAGCGTTATGTTGGTGCTGCTGATTGCCGGGCCGGTGGTGTTTCTGGCGTTGTGGGTTGGCAACTGGATTTATCGACGTCGTGTGTTGCGGTTGTCGCATTGGCGCGGCATTGCGTGGGGCGGCAAGTGGATGCTGGTGATTGTGCCGGTGCTGTGGTTATGGTTCCTGTTGTTCTGGGGCGTAGGGTATCAGCGGGTGCCGGTGGAAGACCGGCTTTCTTTTGATCTCGCCGAACTATCCGAGGATGAGGTGCGCCAAGTAAAAGAAGGGTTGTTGGCAGTGATACACGCGGACCAACCGCAACAGCCCTCAGACCGCGATGTTGAGCGGGCGGTTCGCGAAATTGCCGTGGTCATGGAGGCGTTGGTTACGGAATGGGAGGGACGTGCCATCAGAATACCGCAGCGGGTAAAGGCAACGCCACCAGGACTGTTGCTGATGAATGGCACGTCGGGCATCTGTGCGCCTTTTACATTGGAACCGCATGTGGACGGAGGATTGCCCGATACGTCTTTTGTGGCCGTGGCGGCGCATGAATTGGGACATATCGCCGGGGTGTGCGATGAGGGGGAGACCAACCTCCTGAGTTACGTCGCCGGTCTGCGCGCCGCGGATCCTTATGCACGGTACGCCATTGCCCTGAAAGCGTATAGGAGCCTGGCGGCACAAGTCAGCGATAATCGTGAGCAGGCGGTGGCGCGGTTGCCTGAACAGGCGCGTGACGACCTGCAACGCGCCGCGGAGGCAGCACAACGGTATCGCATCGAATGGCTGCAAACATGGAGCTGGCGGGCGTATAACAGATACCTGCAATCACAGGGAGTACGCGAAGGGGTGCGCAGTTACGGCCGGGGCGCCCAACTATTGGTGCGCGCATGGCGTGCTGGCCATTTGGAGTTGCCAGACCCGGCACCCGAACCTCCGCAGGCGGAGGAAGTGACTGCGGAGTTGATCCAATCGCAGTAAGTAAAGTATTCTGGTCATATAACTTGTTTGAGGTGGAAGCGGATGCAAACCAACAGGAATCTTGACCATGAATACATATGACACGCTGGCGATACAGGACGCGGACAACCTGCTCTTTGGAAATGCGCCAACACCCGTGACGACGCCCCACGGACTTGTGATTGGCGGTGGCACGGTATACCCGGAACTCAATTTTACGTTGCCCACCATGGCGC
>SKQZ01000166.1 GCA_007118765.1 Candidatus Hydrogenedentota bacterium | reverse complement strand
TGGAATTGGCACATCAGCGCCAAGTGCCGTTCCATGCCCCCGCGAATGGGGGGATCATAGTCTTTATAGACGTGAACAACTTTCACAGGCACTCCATCAGCGCAACCGCGCAGGTGATTGTTTGGACGCAAACACAGCGATACCCCTACATGATACCCATTGCATCGCCACGACGCAATTCTGACCTGAATCCGGACATGGCTGTTATGCTCGAGGTGCCGCTCTCGTCACGGTTTCCGTGTTTTCCGACGCAACAACGGGGCGGCACGGTCAGAAGGTCATATCGTAATGATAGACCCCTTCCCGAAGCTGGCTGGTCACCTGCAGCCCGGAATTGTTGAATACCGCTTGCATCGCTTTGTTTTCGTCGAGCACTTCAGCGGTAAACCCGGCGATACCGTTCTTCCTGGCAATGGTGCATAAGTGCTCGAACAAAAATGACCCGATGTGACGATGCTGATACTCGTCCAGTACCACAAACGCCACTTCCGCGCGGTTGGTGCTCATGTCCAAATAATAGCCGCCAATGGCAACGATCGTATCTCCGTCTGCCTCGGGAATTGTGGCAACAATGGACACCTCGTTTCGGTGGTCAATATAAACAAACTGCTGCACCTGTTTGCGGGGCACCCATTTCATGCGCGCCATAAACCGTGTGTATAGCGATTGTTTCGAGAGGGCATGAAACATTTCGCGCACCTTCGGTTCGTCCGTCGGATGGATGGGCCGTACCGTCAGTTGTATGCCGTCACTCAGCAAGAACGTGGTGCGCGTCTCTTTGGGGCCAACGGCAATTTTACCGCTGTAATCGCCGAGATCGGCCCGCACATACTTGTATTCAATGGCATCCTTGAGCAATTGCTCCCGATAATCCGGGTGGGCGATGCTGATCAGCGCAAGGGCCCGCTCTTGAATGGTTTTTCCGTGCAAATAGGCCACACCGTATTCCGTGACCACGTAATGTACGTCGCCACGGGTAGTGACAACCCCCGCGCCCGGCGTTAAAGTGCTTACGATCCGCGACTTCTCGCCCCGTACCGTGCTGTGAAGCGCAATGATGGCCTTGCCGCCGTCAGAAGCCGCCGCGCCGCGCGTGAAATCCAGCTGCCCGCCAATGCCCGAATAAAACTGATAGCCCATGCTGTCGGCACATACCTGCCCGGTAAGGTCAACTTCCAGCGCCACATTGATGGCGACCATCTTGTTCTGGCGGGAAATGACAAAGGGGTCGTTCACGTACTCCGTGGGATGCAGCGCAAATACGGGATTGTCGTCTATGTAGTCATACAACTGCTGCGAACCCATCACGAAGCTGGCAACGATTTTGCCGCGATCAATAGACTTCAACGAACCATCAATAACGCCTGCCTCCACCAATGGTATGATGGCATCTGTCAACATTTCCGTGTGAATGCCGATATTTTTCTTCTTCAACAAGAAGGGCGCCACCGCCTGGGGTACACGCCCGATGCCAAGCTGCACCGTGGAACCGTCTTCAACAAGCCCGCCCAGATACTCGCCGATGTCCTCCGTACCGGGCCGGGGTTCCGGTGGCGTATTCTCAATCACCGGGACATCCACGGGAACCAGATAATCAATGTCGTACACATGCAGCCCGGAATCGCCGTGGGTGCGCGGCATACGCGGATTCACCTGAGCAATAACCAGCCGCGCATTTTGCGCCGCGCTCTTGACGATGTCCACTGAAACGCCCAGACTGCACGTGCCGTGTTCATCGGGCGGCGTGGTCTGTATCAATGCCACATCCAACGGCATTCTGCCGGATTTGAACAGTTTGGGAATATCAGACAGGAAGATGGGGGTATAGTCGCCCATGCCCTGCTGAATAATGTCCCGGACATTCTGCGAAATAAAAAAACTGTTCACGGGGAAGCAGTTCGATAACTCTTTGGTGGCATACGGCGCATCGCCACGGGTGAGCAACTGAATGATTTCAATATCCGTAAGTGAGCTCGCCCGTGCAACCAATGCCTGCACCAACACCGTCGGCGTTGCGCAGCCCGTGCCCAGGAAAACACTTTGGCCGGGCCGCACCTGGGCCAACGCCTCTTCCGGACTCACCACCATCTCAGCGTAGTCTGTTTGCCAAGTAGGATTGTAGCTAATCTCTTTGTCTATCATTGTTCCTTATACTCCTGAAAGGATCATGCGCGCATCGGCCACCACCGGCGGCCTGCCAACCTCGCCCACAATAAAGGGGTTAATGTCCATTTCTTCTATTTGCGGGAAATCCGTCACCAACTGGCTGATGCGCTGCAATGCCGCGGCAATCACATTGAGGTCAACCCCTGCTTCGCCCCGTGCGCCTTGCAACAAGGCATAGGAACGGGTGTTTTCGAGCATTTGCAGCGCTTCCTCATGGGTCAGCGGCGCCAAATAGAAGCTGACGTCTTTCATCACTTCCACAAAGATGCCGCCCAGACCAAACATCAGCATCGGGCCGAATTGGGGGTCGCGGTGCATTCCCAAAATCACCTCGCGCCCGGGCGCACCCATCTTTTCAATCAGCACGCCGCGCATCTTTACTTCCGGCATCTTGCGTTTGATGCGCAGCATCATCAAATCATAGGCGTCCAACACGTCGGATGCTTTGGCAAGATTCAGTTTCACGCCGCCGTAATCAGATTTGTGAAGGATATCCGGGGATACGACTTTCATTGCAACGGGATACCCGATGCGTTCGGCCACTGCAATGGCATCCTCGCCGTTCCGCGCGAGTTGTCCCGGCGGCACATTGAAGTCGTAGGCGCGCAGTATTTCCTTGGCCTCCACTTCGCCCACGGCAGCCCGTTTGGCGCGGGCCTGACGGGCAAGCACACGTTCCACACGGTGACGGTTAACCGGAAAGCGAGCCACCACACGGGGCGGTCGGCTAAGCCACGCCTGATAATCCACCATCGCTTTCAACGCCGCCACCGCACGCTCAGGCGAGGAATAATCGGGGATATTCGCGGCAACAAACTTGGCGCGGGCGCTCATCACCTGCGAGCCGCCCATGAAACAGGCGAGAACGGGTTTGTCGCCCTGAGCGGCGGCAATGATGGCATCCGCCGTGGCATCGGGGTCTGACATGGCCTGAGGCGTCAATATCACCACCACCGCATCAACCCGCGGATCGGACAGTGTCTTCTCAAGGGCCATGGCATACCGCGCGGGATCGGCATCGCCCAGCACATCTATGGGGTTGCCCACGCTTGCCGCCGCAGGCAGCTTTTCCGCCATTGCATCAGCGATCTCAGTCGTGAGCGCGTCCAGTTTCATGTCCTTTTTTTCAACCGCATCGGCAGCCATAATACCGGGACCGCCTGCGTTTGTAATCACCGCCACGCGGTTGCCCTTGGGCAACGGTTGCATGGCCAGTGCAGTGGCACAATCAAACAGTGATTCAAAATCTTCCGCACGCACCACGCCCGCCCGTTTGAATGCGGCGCCGTAGGCAATGTCCGCGCCTGCGAGACTGCCCGTATGCGACGAGGCCGCTTTGCCGCCCGCAGCGGTGGTGCCCGCCTTCAACACCACCACCGGCTTGTGACGCGACACCTCTTCCGCAATGCGGATAAAGCTCGGGCCGTCGTCTATGCTTTCCAAGTAGGCGGTGATCACGTTGGTTTGCTCGTCCTTTGCCAGCGCCTGCAACAAATCCGTTTCGGCAATATCCGCCTTGTTGCCAATGCTGATGAGTTTTGCCAGCCCCGCGCCGCGCCCCTCGGCCCAGTCCAATATCGCCGTACAAAGCGCCCCCGACTGCGACAACACGGAAATGGCGCCCGCCTGGGGCATTTGTGCCGCAAAGGACGCATTCATCTTGTTTTCCGTGTTGATAAGCCCCAGACAGTTCGGCCCCAACAATCGGATGCGATGCTTTTGGCAAAAAGACGCCATTTCCCGTTCCAGCGCCGCGCCGCTCTCGCCCACCTCTTTGAAGCCCGCCGTGATGACCGCCACTGCCTGCACATCGGCGGCGGCGACGCTCTCCAACGCAGGCATCACCACCGAGGGCGGCACAACAATAATGGCGAGGTCTATCTTCTGGCGCGCCTCCCGCACATCCTTGTAACAGGGCAAGCCAAGAATCTCGTCCACCTGTGGATTCACGGGAATAATCGTCCCCTCAAAGCCACTGCTCACAAGGTTTGACAATATGGCGTAGCCAACTTTTCCCGGGCTGCGCGATGCGCCAATTACAGCAACGGTCTTGGGATAAAAGAGTGCATCAAGCATAAGCGAAAGCCTTTATTGGAATTATGTGGGTCTTAAAAATCAAGCCACTGTGCTACATACGCGTCGCGCCTTCCATATACATTCGCCGGGACAATACCCCTAACATACCTCTCAAGGGCTGCGAAAAGAAATTGGCCGCGGACGCACGTCAAGCAGTTGCATGCGGAACATCTAACAAGACAACATCACACCAGAAATCTGAGCTGATGTCCAAGTTAACCCTATACACAGGTATATCATTTTTGGGGAAGCATTGTCCAGTTGTCCAAGACCGAACAGCAAATGACACGCCGCAGATTGTCATCACAACCCATTCATTGGAACGTGTCATTTCCTGCTACAATAAGCGGGCATATTTTCAGGCGGTTTGATGTTATATCATGCAGTGCAGGCGGGTATGCCCTACCTGTTTCAATCTTGACAAGACCTCTGGCGTCCTTCGTGGCGCAACTAATGACGAGGAACAATTCATGGCCATAAATAGCGACGCAATAACAATTGATGAAGCCAAGATACACACCGCGCTTGAAACGACGCGGGAGGATGCCGTCCGTGTCCGCGAGGTACTCGATAAAGCGCTGGAGCTCAAAGGCTTGAATGAATCGGATGTTACCGCGCTGGCCTGTGTGGAATCGCCGGAACTGCTTGATGCACTTTTTACCACGGCCAAACAGGTAAAAGACGAGATCTATGGGCGACGCATGGTGTTGTTTGCCCCGTTGTATGTATCCAATCTGTGCGCCAATGATTGCGTATACTGCGCGTTTCGCAAAGGCAATCCCGCCGTGCATCGGCGCGCGCTGCGGCAGGAAGAGGTCGCCGGCGAGACCAAAATACTCATTGATCAAGGGCATAAGCGCGTATTGCTGGTGGCGGGCGAAGCCTACCCCAAAGAAGGGCTTGAGTATATCTTCAAATGTATTGAGACTATCTATGACGTGAAAACCGAGTGGGGCGAGATACGACGCATTAACGTAAACATCGCCCCCCTTGAAGTGGATGAGTTCCGCGCCTTGAAAGCCTGCCGCATTGGCACATATCAATTGTTCCAGGAAACCTATCACCGTGATACCTATTCCAGGGTGCATCTGGCGGGCAGGAAGCGTGATTTTGACTGGCGGATTGGCGCCATGAGCCGCGCCATGGAAGCGGGCATAGATGATGTGGGCGTGGGCGTATTGTTTGGACTGTATGACTGGCGGTTTGAGGTGCTGGCGCTCATGCAACACGTGGCACAGTTGGAGGAACGATTCGGTGTCGGCTGTCACACCATCAGCGTGCCACGAATCGAACCCGCCGTGGGCGCAGAAGCCTCGGAACACCCGCCCATGCCGGTGAGCGACACGGACTTCCGCAAACTGGTGGCGATTCTGCGGCTCACCGTGCCCTACACGGGCCTCATCATGTCCACCCGCGAAGGCCCTGACATGCGCCGCGAAACGCTGGCGCTGGGCGTATCACAGATTTCCGCGGGCAGCCGCACCAACCCGGGCGGTTACGACAAGGAAGATTATGAGATGAGCCAGTTTTCGCTGGGCGATCATCGTTCCGTGGACGAAGTGGTGCGCGACATCTCCCAAATGGGCTATATTCCGTCATTTTGCACTGGCTGCTACCGCATGGGCCGGACAGGCCAGGACTTTATGGATTTGGCAAAACCGGGTCTCATCAAGCATTATTGCGAAGTAAACGCTGTCAGCACCTTTGTGGAGTTCCTGGAGCATTACGCTTCGCCCGAAACCAAGGCGGTGGGCGATCAACTGGTGGAGCAGGTGCTTGCGGAAATGTCGCCGGGCCAACGCAACCGTGCCGAACCGCTGGTGCGCGAAGTACGGGACGGCAAACGCGACGCTTATGTGTAGTCAGGCCAACACGGCTTTTTTTCAATTACTTTTGGACAACCCAACAAACTCGGGAGGAAACCAATGCAGAACAGACATCACATCTTGGGCGTGCATATTCAGAACCGCGGCGAAAATGCCGTGCGCGTGCAACAACTGCTGACAGAATACGGCTGCTACATCAAGACGCGGCTTGGACTGCACGAGGTGGACGAGAACTTTTGTTCCACCGGCGGCGTGCTTCTCCTCGAAATGTTTGGCGACGTGGCCAAGTGCGAGGCGTTGCGGGACAAGCTGAACACCATTGACGGCATTGAAGTGAAAGAAATGCTCTTCGAGCATGAATAAACGCAAGACCATGCGATGACCACCAATACCGACACAGAAGCCACCCGTACCGAACAGGACGGGTTGGGCGCCGTGGAGTTGCCGCGTCATGCGTTGTATGGGATACACGCATGGCGCGCCAAAGCCAACTTCCCTGTGTCCGGACGATTGGTGCATCCGGCGCTGATTGCCGCCTATGGTGCGGTGAAGTTTGCCTGTGCCCAAACGAACCATGGGCTCGGCGCGTGGCAGGATGCGCCCGACAAGGCCGACGCCATTTTTCGGGCGTGTCACGAACTGGAGGCCGGCCTGCTTCATGAACATATTATTGTGGACGCGTTGCAGGGCGGCGCGGGCACAAGCACCAACATGAACGTGAACGAGGCCATCGCCAACCGCGCCCTTGTACTGCTCGGCGCAGCGCCGGGGCAGTACGACCGCATTTCGCCGCTGGACGATATCAACCGGCATCAGTCCACCAACGACACGTATCCCACGGCGCTGAAGCTGGCGGCCATCCGTTTGTTGCGCCGACTGGAAGAACAGTTGGTCGGATTGCAAGAGGCGTTCCAAGAAAAGGAACAGGCCTTTGCCCATGTGGTAAAAGTGGGACGCACCGAATTACAGGACGCGGTGCTCACCACGCTGGGCCGT
>SKQZ01000288.1 GCA_007118765.1 Candidatus Hydrogenedentota bacterium | reverse complement strand
TTTGCGCAGGCCGCCGGCTGACAGCGTGTTAGTACACGTCGAAGTCGGCGGGCAAGCAAAGTGCCTGATATGGTGTAAGATTCGCAGGCGCAACAGAAATCTTGTGAAATATCCGGGCTAGGTTTACTCAACGCGCCGCAGCAGGTGGGGCTGGTTTGTTTGCAAAACCAAGGGGCTTGTTGTTTCCACGTCCCGAATCAGGTCATGCCACACCCCATCCGGCAACAATACGGCGGCCTCATGCCGGGTAAGGTTAACGAGGTTCAGCAACGAAGTGTCCCCATGCTGTGCGCTGCGCCATTCAACGCCGTACTGCACACTGCCGTCCGTATCGTGTATCGTGACGTCCGGCATAACGCCCGCCTCGGACAGTTCCAGAAACAATTGGTCGCGAAGCGGCTGGTCTGACAAGGTAACGGGGATGACCGCATCCGGCACAAGCGGCGTGATGGGGCGTCCATATTGGTCTTTTATCAGGTTCTCTTCGCCATACCCGATGATGCGGCCGCCTTGCCGTTGAAAATCACGTAACACGTCAAGCGCCTCCCGGTGCACCGTGCGCGCGCCCGTCACAAGGATACAGGCATAATCGCCCGTGCCTTCGGCCTGCACTTGTTCCTCTGTTACGAAACCGATGGGCAATCCGCAAAAGTTCAGCGCTTCGTAAAGGCGGTAAAGCTGGCGAAAGAAACGGCGGTCGTGTACCTGCGCCGCATTGGACCAGAGAATGGCCACCTCGGGCTCGATGTTTTGCATGGCAGCCATTTCGGGCGCAAGTCGCATCAGGTCCATGGCCACCCGGCCCATTTCGGCGGTACAGGCGGCGCGGTGCAAAATAAGCCCCTCAAAATCGCTCGTCTCATCGTAGGTGCGTTCCCAACACCATGTGGCACTGGCCCCCTGACCATGCACGGCGCCCTGCCAAATGGCCGTGTAAATGTGGTCGGGGCTCACATAGCCTTGAAACCGGTCGGGGATAATGTGGTTTTCCGTGTTTATGACAGGCGTCCGTTTCATGGCACGTTGCAGATCATAGTACTTGTTTTGCACCTGCCATGTGCTCTGCCACGGCGCGTGTCGCGGCGTGGGCTCAAAATAGCAGTCGTTGCCGTTTAACTGGCTCAATTGGGCGAACTCGTAGGGGTCTGTGCCCCAATAAAGGGTGTATCGGCCCCAGACAACGGGCATGACCTTGGCATGTACGGGCAGGTCGGGGGCAATTTCGTGGATGATGTCGCGCATCCACGCATGCCATCCGGCAAATGCCGTCTGGTTAAAACGAATGCCGTCATACAGCCATGCCTTGTTGTCAACATCAGGGCCATACAGCGGGTGTTCCCGATACCAGGCAGGCCCGAATGTCGGATGCTCCACTTCCTCAAAATCACGGTATGAAGTCCCGTACGCGGCGTTCAGGGCGGCAATGTCTCCGTGGGTCTCCCTAAGATAGGCCGTCCATTGCGGCATACGCCACGGGTCCTGCGGTCCGAGCCGATAATCAGGTTCATTGGTGAGACATACGGAGTGCAACGCCGGATGGTCCTTGATCCTGCTTATCATGACGCGCAAGTGTCGTTCAATAAAATCGCGCACTTGCGGTGCGTCCACGCTCCATTTGATAAACGGCACATGGCTGATATAGGGCCATTCATCCAGCCATGCTTCCGGAAAATGCTCATGCCACCACGGCATATTCTGGTGAGGCGACAGTAAAAGGTCCACCCGTACGCCATGCTCATGCGCACGGTCAAGGGCATGAACTACGTATTCCTCAATTAGTCCTGTTTCAGTGCCGTCGGGGTTAAGCGCCGCCGCGGGCCCCAATTCGAACTGGATGAAATTAATGCCCATCTCGGCAAGCAGCGGAATGTCTTCAATGACCCGGCCAAAATGACCATACCCGGTTAGAAACACCGGCTGGTGGACGGGGCCGTCCGGCGTATCGGCCGTCGCCCAGAAACTGCCATCGCGCACCACTATGGGCCCGTCAGCAAGACGCGGCGCGGGGCGGTTCTGATTCATTTCCGCAGCAGCCCGGTCCAGCAGCATCTCCACCTCGGAGGCCACTTCGGCAGCCCGCGTGATACGTCCCTCCGTGATATCCTCGCGACCAAACTCAATAAACATGTTGGCCACAGTCAAATCGTTTCGCGGATACGACACGTCAAGTCCGCGCGTTTGCGCATCCGTCAGCGCGTCAAGCAAGGCCGGCAACCGTTCCTCACAGGCGGCAAGCGCCGCAAGTATGTCTTCGGGCGCATCAACTGCCGCCGCAGTCTCCGGCGCCGCTCCGGACATATCCGTCCGGCCGTCTTCCTCGGACGGCCTATCCGCTTGTCGGCCTGTACCGTCTGTACCGGTTGCGCATCCCCATGCCACAAGCAGTATGGGCAATGCCATTGTAAACAAGCGGTTCATGGCAATAGTGTGATTCATTTTCATAGCAGCAGTCCTTTGCGCCTCAATCCGGGACAAATTCGGCAGCACTGTTCAACATAACGCGACATGATACCATACGGTTGCCTTTTTCCGGCATAAGCCTTATGATATAGGCATAACAATCGCATAGGAGGTACACACCACCATGTTATCCGCGCTGCTCGTATCGTTACTCTGCTCTATTCCGCTGCCGGAAGGCCCCACACCGGCGCCGTTGCTGCCGGAACATTTTCCGGACCGCCTGCATGCCTTTGTGTGGCGCAACTGGCATTTGACGCCGGTGGAGCGCATGGCAAAAACCGTTGAGGCAACACCAGCCCAAATCCTTGAAGTGGGTCGCGGCATGGGGCTGCCCGACCCGCCGCACATTTCCGAGGAGCAACTGCAGCGCACATATATCACCATCATCCGGGCGAACTGGCATTTGCTGCCTTACGAACAGCTGACAACCCTGTTGGACTGGACTACTTCCCAATTGGCGTTTACACTGCGCGAAGATGACTTTCTGTTCATCAAACTGGGCAGCCTGAAACCCGCTTGCGACCCTTTGCTGTACGAACCGCCCGATGAGGAGACGCTCGCACAGCGGAAAGCCATTGCCGACATTGTAGACACCTATTTCGGCGAGGATGCAGGCGCATGGGTGGACCCGCCCCTGTCTTTTGTGGAACGCTTGTCTGTACCGCCAGAGAACGCTTTGTCCACAACCACAGATTCCGTGTTTGACCCGCGCTTTTGCTACTCCTATTTTGCTTTGTATGGCGACCCATTGCTGGAACACGATCCCTTCCCCGCCGGGTATCTGCAACGGCTGGCGGCAGCGGGCGTTAACGGGGTATGGCTCCATGCGGTGTTGTATAAATTAAGTCCCTTTCCCTGGGAACCTGAACTCAGCGACGGATGGGAGCAGCGTCTTGAACGACTGAACACCCTGGTCGCCCGTGCCGCAACGTATGACATTGGCGTTTATTTGTATATGAACGAACCGCGCACCATGCCACAGGCGTTCTTTGATGACAAGCCGGAGTTGCGCGGCGTACCTGTGCAGGACTATGCAGCATTATGTACCAGTGTGCCGGCAGTGCGCGACTACATGAGCGAGGCCATTGCGCATGTTTGCAAGGCCGTACCCGATTTGGCCGGTTTCTTTACCATTACCGCTTCTGAAAATCCCACCAACTGCTGGTCGCACCACCGGGGCGCGGCATGTCCCCGTTGTGCCGAGCGTGGCCCGGCGACGGTGATTGCAGAAGTGAATGCCACAATCCTGCAAGGCATACAACAGGCGCAGAGCAACGCCCGTTTGTTCGCATGGGACTGGGGTTGGCGGGAAGACTACGCGGAGGAACTCATCCGCTTGTTGCCGGACGATATCGCGTTGATGAGCGTGAGCGAATGGCACAAGCCCATCAAACGGGGCGGCGTGGAAAACCGCGTGGGCGAGTATTCCATATCCGCGGTGGGGCCCGGACCGCGTGCAGAGCGTCACTGGGCGTGGGCACACGAAGCAGGCCTGACCACGTTGGCCAAGATACAGGCAAACAATACATGGGAACTAAGCGCCGTCCCGTATATTCCCGCCGTGGAAAATGTTGCCCGACATGCGGCGGCGTTGCGGGATGCACAGGTATCGGGCCTGATGCTCAGCTGGACCCTCGGCGGCTGGCCATCGCCCAATCTGGAGGTCATCCACGAGATGGGCAAAAGAACGGAGGGCGATACACCGCCCACCCCTGATGAAGCCATGCACCGTGTGGCGCGGCGGCGGTACGGAACGGAGGCGGCGCCAACGGTGGTGGATGCATGGCGCACCATCAGCAAAGCGTTTGCAGAGTTCCCCTACGATATTGGCGTGGTATACAATGCGCCACTCCAAGTAGGCCCCGCAAACTTGTTGTGGCCCCGGCCCACGGGCTACAACGCCACCATGGTGGGCATCCCCTACGACGATGTGGATCGATGGCGCGCAGTGTATCCCGTGGACGTGTTCATTGCCCAGCTGCGCAAGACCGCAGACGGGTTCGATGCGGGTGCGGCACAGCTGCGTGCGGCGCCGCACGATCCTGACAATGAAGACATCGTTCAGGCGTTACGGGAGGAGGCTCGCCTTACCGAGACCGCCGCGATCCACTTTCACAGCGTTGCCAATCAGGCCGAGTTCATTGTACTGCGACAACAACAGGCGGATACCCAGGACAATGCCGCGGCAGCACGGCTCACGGACAAGATGGTGACCATCCTCCGTAATGAGCGCGATTTGGCGCTGCGGCTCTACACGTTGCAGCGCAACGATGCGCGCATCGGCTTCGAAGCAACCAACCATTACTTCTACACACCTGCTGATCTGGCTGAAAAGGTACTCAATTGCAGTTTTCTGCTACAAAAAAGACCGGAATAATTACCGTCACATTCCCGGCTTTTGATGGTATAATAAAGACAATGCGTTTACATATCACGCATGATACTTTTGATGTCATATAGCAGACTTCAAATAACGTACGGATTGAAATGCACGTAAACATGCATTTTGGTGTGTAATTTCGATATACTATGTGTGAAGATGGCCGCTCTCACGCAGCGGAACTATGTTGACAAATGGGTCAATTGTTTACGCATGACATGAAGGCGTAAAATATGCGGTGGTATTGTGTTTATTTTTTTAAGGACAAGATGATGGCGTAAAGCATCTCTCCTCCTTCTAGCCAAGGATTGTCCAACTTTATTTTATGACAAGGAGGCAGGAACAAATGAGAACGAAGTCTCTCGGATATGCTGTAGTGTTGTGCGTGCTGTATTCCATGCTGGGACTGGCATCAGTGGCTGTGGCGGATGCCCCTGAGATTACAATCACCGGCCCGAACTTTTTCTTTCAGGAATGTGGCGTTGCGTATGAGGACCCGGGTGCAACGGCATGGGATTCGGTTGATGGTAATTTAACGTCGCAAATTCAAACGTCCGGAGTGTATTCCATTAATACATTCCTGCTGGGCAGTACTTGGATTGTAACCTATCGGGTAACCAATTCACGCGGCGTGGAAGCAACAGCCACGCGTACAGTCTTTATTCGGGATACAAAACGGCCTGTTATTTCACTCAATGCGTGGGCAGGCAGAACGGGCATGAACCGCCTTACTTGGAGCTTTGAGGACGCTGCCGATCCAGAGTATGAAGAACCGGAGTGGGTACAAGAGCTGCGGGAAGCGAACCCGCCATGGATTGATATGCTGCCCAAATGGGCCATCAGTCCCCAAGGTTGGAGCGACGACCGCGCAATCCGCTGGTTATGTCAAGTGGACTATGAGGATCCGGGGTTTACCGTGGCTGACAACTGTGATGGTGTTATGGACGCCGACGATACAGTGGCCGTACTGCTGCGGGTCTACAATAATGATGAGAAGGATATATTAGAAAGTGGCTATTGGGGCGATATCAAGAATAACCTTCCTTACCTGCGCGACCCCACCATTGCGTGTGATTTGGATGATTTCCGGGGCTACCGCCTGTACTTCATTGCAAATGATACCGCCGGAAATGAAGGCTTTATAGCACGCGATATTCTGCCGTGGTATCGTATTAGTATTGTCTTGGCAGATCCCACGACCCTTACCATTGACTGCAACGAGCCTATTATGAATGAGCTGATACTTCTGGAACAGAATGACCGCGCATGGAGTTCCTGCTATGGCGATGTTAGTCATAACTTGGTGGCCACAGGAAATATTGACATTACAACGCCAGGGGATTACCGACGGACATATGATGTGGCCGGACACACACCGTTATTTCCTCTTCCTGAAAGGGATATTATTGTTCGGGATACACCGCCTGAAATTGTATTGCTTAATGAAGCGGGCCAACCGGTTACGGGCGCAGACGCAATCGTGGAAGTCCCGTGGTGTGAATTCACTGCGTTTTCCGAGGAGACCTTTGAAGAAGAGGTTCAGCAATGGGTAGACAACTGGTGGGTTCGCAAACCGTATCAGGGCTACGAAATCGCCAGTTTGTGCTACGATGAAGACTTTTTGACAACCGACACCACCTCCGTTCGCGGCATTAGCAGAATCGTAAACTCTCTGCGCCTTATGGCGACTGGAGACAGCTTGTACACGGGCTCCTATCAAATAACGTATGAGGTTCGGGTTGACCCGGGCGGTAATCCGGCGCAAACACAACGGCGCCAAATAGAACTGGTTTATGCAGAACCTGCTTTAACGATTCTGCCCCCGGCCACAGAGGTTGTTCCGAATGAAGTCTATGAAGTTGAAATCGAGTGCGGCATCAGTGACGGGTTGCCTGAAGCAGTCTTCTCTGAAGAACTGTGCGGCCTCACCTTCGAAGTTTTCCCCGTTGATTTTGGCGGACTCGATCCCAACGACCCGCAACCCGGCGAATATCAAGTTCTTTACCGCACTGCGGAGCATCCGCTGGTATCGGTATCCGAAGCGGTATTAAATGTCACCGTGGTTGACACTACTCCGCCTGATCTTGTCATTCTTGGCTATCATCCGGCACTTGAGGTTGATAATGACGGCATTATTGACGTGGATTGCCAGATGCTTAATGGCGCCACCATTGCCGATTTGATCGAATACGCTGCTTATGATGCCTGCGAGGGCGATCTAACAGATGAAGTAACCCTCACCGTACAGGAAGTAGTCGTCAATAAGACGATGGGCGACGACACAATCACAGGGCAAGCATCAAAAGAGTTTGCAGGGCCGTTGTTGTACGAGGTGCGGCTTACCGTACGAGATTCTGAAGACAATCAGGCGACTGTAACATCCGACCTATTCAGAGTTGTAAACTCAGTACCGCCCGTAATTGACGTCCAGATGCCTGCGGTTGTGCCATGTGGCAGTGATCCTGAAGTGTTTTACGAATACATCAGCGGCGAAGATGCCTGTGGAAATGATATCACAGAGGAAGTGACTGTATACGTCGAGGGACACAATGATACGCCCCCTGTGGAGTACTCCCTTAGTGAAGCGCTTAACCAAGTCGGACAGTATACGGCAACCTTCAGCCTCACGGACGCATGGGGCAATGCCGCCGAAGAAAAAGTGCATAACTTCCAAGTTGAAGATACAGAAGCGCCGCAAATTATCTTGGAAGACCCGGACGAAGACATGTTGGATGAAGAGGGACGCATGTTAATTGACTGTGGCGCCGAATGGGGAACCCACATTGAGCCGGGATACTGGGCCTTTGATGATTGTGGTGAGAACACCGACTTAACCGATCAGGTGGAAGTTAACACGGATGACTTGGATACCACACAGCCGGGCGAGTACGCCATCGTATACACTGTTTCAGATGCTGCAGGGAATACTGCTGAAAAAACACGCTGGGTAGTGGTAACCAGCTTGACGCCCCCCGAAATTCTATTGGCTCAGACCGGCGATGAAACGAATGGAATCCTTATTGTTGAATGCGACCGCAACGGTGAATGGGAAGAACCGGGAGTGGAGGCAATAGATGCGTGCGTGGGCGAACTCGACGCGGACCATATTGAAACTGTGATCTGGGCTTACAACCAAAGCACAAACGTAATTGCCCGCCCGGAAGAACCGGAAAGCAGTTTTCCTATGGATGATGGTCTGTTCCCCTACGCTGACAATTACAACTATTTGTTTATCTACATCGTTTCCTATGGTGACGACGAAACCTATCCGCCTCTTGATGAAGAGGGACTGCCTCTCATTTACGACGTTGCGGAAGACGGAAGCTGGGTAGTACGAAATCTGGAAGCGCCATACTTGCGGCCGGTCCGTGTTGAGAACACAACGCCGCCGGAGATTATTTTGTCCGGCGATAATCCCGCCACGGTTAATTGGGGGGATGCCTATGAAGAACCGGATGACTACATGGCAATTGACGCTTGTGACGGCGACCTTACCAACGACGTTATTGTGAGTGGCATACCCAATGTTGACACCAACACAATCGGCACCTACTATATTACCTACACGGTGGAGGACACGGAGGGCAATGTTGCGGAGAAGGTGCGTGAAGTGCGGGTCGTTGATCCTTTTGCGCCCACCATTGCACTGATTGGCCCCCCCACAATGACGATGGAATGCCGCGATCCCTTTGATGATCCGGGCGCAGAGGCCGAAGACGAAATCGACGGCGACTTGACCGATGATATCGTTGTGGTAGTGCCGGACGGCATGGAATATGAGCCCGGCGAGTACACGGTCATCTATCGTGTCACAAATTCACGGGACTCATCAGCCGAAACGACACGTTCGGTAACTGTTGAAGACACCACGCCACCGGTTATCGAGTTGCGTGGACCGGCTTCTGTCACGTTGGATTGCGGTGATCCAATCTTCATTTTGGATGACTACGCTGTAGCGAGGGATTCATGCGACAGCAAACCAACCGTTACGCGTGAGGGCGATGTGGACGTTGATACACCGGGCGAGTACACGGTGACATACACCGCAACGGATAGTGCGGGCAATAGTGCTACGAAAGAACTGACTGTGATTGTGCGTGATAACTGCCCCGAGGGTGAAGATGAAGTTGAAGGCGAAGGTGAGGTTGAAGGCGAAGACGAAGGCGAACCTGAGGAGCCGGAAGAATGCACGGGATGCCGTGCCTGCTTGGGTTGCTGTCCTGACGAAGATGGCAAGTTCCTGCCGAAAAACTGGCTGGGCGACTGGCTGCTAATTGGTTTGAGCATGCTGGTACTGGCCACGCTGGGGACAACACGCCGTACGCGATAACACGAGCACTGCCATACAAAACGAGTGCCATGGTCGCAACCAATGCGGCCATGGCGTTTTTTTTCTTGGCGCTGTTTGTGCGGATGCCCCGGCAAAACATGGGGCTAGCCCGCATATTTCACAAGATTTCTATTGCGCCTGCGAATCTTACACCATAGCAGGCACTTTGCTTGCCCGCCGACTTCGACGTGTACTAACACGCTGTCAGCCGGCGGCCTGCACAAAGCACTTGACCTGGCGCAATCTTCACAGGCTCACGACAAAACTTGGTGAAATATCCGGGCTAGCGGATATCGGCGTCCAGCCACTTGATAACTGCCATAATGCCCCGAGCACGCTTGAGCATGGTGGCCTTGAGCCCTTGTTCGCGCAGTTTCGCCTTCGCTTCATGTCGGTCGCGCGCCACTACAATGCCCCCCACAAAGGATTTTTCTTCATTCCCTTCCGCGCGTATGGCGTGATATTCATAGGTAGGCATAACCGAAACTCCTTGTGGTCTGTACCGTCATTATTTTAACGCACCCTCACGGTCTCTGTCCATTACTTTTTTGGCGCCTGGCTTCTTTCACGTGTCCACATGACGGCGCAATAGTACAACGCTTGCCGTAACGACCAAGAAATTGCATTCCACCGGCGCTATCGGCTACGGTTACGTTTCGGGAACCTCATTACCATTATGAAAGGAAACTGCCATGTTGTATATGACTGCCTTTTTGATGGCCGCCACCTTGAATGCCGGAGACGCCCCCCCGGTCACCGGCAACCCGCTCGTGCGGGACATTATGGAGTATGGCGCCTATACCGACGGAACACGCGACAATACGCCCATTTTTCAAGAAGCGCTCGACGCGACAAGCGTCATGGGCGGCGGCATAGTGGAAGTGCCCTCCGGCCGATACCGTTTTGAAGGTTCAATTACCATCCCATCAAACGTAACGCTGCGCGGCACCTTCACATATTCACCGGCCCATGCGGGCATTCGCGACGTGGGCACCCAGGAAAGGCCGGTGCATGGCAGTGTGCTGGAGCCGGTGGGCGGCGCGAACGATGCAGAGGGTACGCCCTTTATTACCTTGGAAGGCAACGCCGTTATCAAGGGGTTCACGGTACATTATACGGAACAGGACCCGCACGCCTCCGAACCTACGCCCTATCCATACACCATCGCCATGCGCGGCAATAATCCCGCCGCCATTGACCTGCAATTGCTGAATCCATTCAAAGCCATTGACGCATCACGCAATCAACGCGCCCTCATCCGAAACATCCACGGACAGCCCATTTACATTGGCATCTATGTGGATGCCATTTATGATATTGGACGCATTGAAAACGTCCACTGGAACCCGTGGTGGTCTTTCCGTACCGAGGTATACCAATGGCAAAAAGAAAACGGCATTGGCTTTATCTTTGGCAAAAGCGACTGGCACTATGTTCACAACACCTTTTGTTTCGGCTACAACGTGGGCTATAAGTTCATTCAAACGGAGTCCGGCGCGACAAACGGCAACTTTCTCGGTATCGGCGCCGATGATTGTTATACCGCGCTGCTGGTTGAGCAAAGCGAACCCATGGGCTTGCTGATCACCAATGGGGAGTTTGTGTCCTTCCGTGGACCCGACCCGACCATGATTCGCGTGGAGGAATCGCACACCGGCACCGTGCGTTTTGTGAACTGCGCCTTTTGGGGCCCGGCACGCCGGAACGCCATCATTGACGGCGCCGGCACCGTGGGATTCAGCGACTGCACGTTCATGCAGTGGGGCTTCGAACATGACGGCGAACGATACAACCATGTTGACCTGCCGTCCATCAAGGTGTTGGGCGGTTCCGTATTGGTGCGCGGATGCGAATTTTTGGACAATAAGACACAGGTCTATCTCGGGCCGGATGTGGCACGCGCCATTATCACGGACAACCTGGTCACGGGCGAGGTGCGGGTAACACGCGAAACGCCGCGACGGCGTACCGTCATCCGCAACAATCTGGGGTTTCCGAAAGACCGCGAGTTCAAGGATGCCTTAAAGAGTATGAAAGGTTTCCGCGCCCAGCGGTTACGCGCACTGGAGGAATAGGGCGCACACAAATAACATCAAACGCCGCAGATCAGAGATATCCGAGGGCCTCCAGCTGCTGTTGCAGGTAGGGGTCTATGGCGTCTGCGTCGGTGGGTTCCGGGGCGTTTTCCAGTATCATTTGCCAATACCGGTCTATCACCTCTTTCAATTGCGCCATCACATCGGCATACTCCGGCGCATCAGCCAGATTCTCCTGTTGTCCGGGGTCATCGCGCATATCGTAGAACTCCACCGGCGCCACACCACGCGGGTTGTCTTCGTTTGCCAGAATCAACGCGGCATCCAGTGAACGCACCGCTTGCTGCAAATTGCCCTCAAAATCATTTTCAGCGAAGCTGTAGGTGATAGTCGCATTGGTAAACACGCCGGCCAAATCGTACAGTGTTTGCCCGGACATTTCTTCGCCGCCGGACACGCTCGCAAAATGCAACATGGTCGGTGCAATGTCCACAAGGCGGGCAATGTCGTAGTTGGCGACGCCGCCGTGCAGTCCGTCGGGGAGTTTAATGAGCAGCGGTACCCGCAACTGCTCTTCATACAGCGTCATGCCATGCCACCAGCCGCCGTGATCATAAAACTCTTCGCCGTGATCAGACACAAATACGATGACGGTATTGTCATAGAGCCCCCGCTCTTTGAGTCCATCAAACAATGCACCCAGGTGATAGTCCAAGTATACTATCTCGGAAATGTACGCCTCTTTCATCGGCTCTTTATAACGCTCCGGATCGGGATGTTCCTTGCGGGCACGGGCATAGCCAATACCGGGTTCGTCATGGTTCATGAAGGGATCATGCGTATCCATGTAATGCAGGTACAAGAAGAACGGCGCGTTATCCAGCGCTTCTTCCGAATCAAGCCAGTCCAGCGTCGTCTTGGTTATCACCTCCGCCGGTTGATAGTAATCGGTGATGCGCAACCTGCCGCCGCGCAGACGTCCCTCCACCATCATGAACACCCGTCGCAGCACATTGTACATGGACAAATGCACCGCTGAATCGGGAGCGGCAAACAACAGGCTCGGTTTCAGTTCCGTGTACTCGGTAAACCCTTGGTGCATGCCGAAAGCACGCGTCATATTGGGGTTATTGGAAAATCCCTTGCTGAAATATCCGCTCCGGCCCAACAAGCCCGCCACCGTCTCCACCTCCGGCGACAACACCGCCGTCTTGGTGGTCGCGCCGTGGGCGGTGGGGTAAAGCCCCGTGAACATGGTGCCATAGGAAGGCTTCGTCCAGGATGCCTGCGAAAAGGCATGATAAAACAACACGCTGTCTTCGGCGAAGGCATCCAGATTCGGCGTATGCGCGGCAGCGTCGGGGTTGTACAGTCGCAGATAATCAGCGCGGAGCGCATCAATGGTACACAACAGGATGTTCGGCCCGTCATTGGCGGTTTCAGGGGCAAAGTGCGCGGGTGGCGTCCCCGGCGCCATCCATGCGGCCACACCCGCCGTCACGCCGAACCATACTGCCCAGCCTGCCAAACACGCCGCCGCAAGACGCGGTACAGTAAACCGGAATCGTTTTCGAAAAAACTCGGCCTTTACAAAAGCAACAACACCCAATATCAACGCCGTACCGCAGACCAGGGTCACCAACATGCCGAGTTCACGCGATGTCATGGCATGTCCATCGAGCACATCTCGCTGATATCGGAACACGCTGATGACGAAAGCACCGACCGCAAACGTGGCGGCATAAACAAGACCAACAGTTGCCGACCACGGCGGAAATCGATCAAACAACAGCGAGAGGAACAGCAATCCGCCTGCAATACCCAGGCCCACACCGCCAAAAATAACGCCGTAGGCGATGACACCCCACGGGAACATGCCCCATGTGGGCAGTCCGGGAAGTTGCATGAGAATCCACGCCGACTCCAACACCGCAATGAGGCAGCCCGCAAGAATGCCCGTCACCGCACCCGCGGCTATCATCCCCGCCACTTCGCGTCGGTAACGACGCACTTCCTCGCGTGTAAGCAAGGCGGACATGGGCGGCGCTGCCGCTTGTATTTCCTCGGCAATGCGCGACCGGTCCGATTCCAGCGTTTCGCGGTCGGGCCTGCCGCCGAACAGCAGCAGCGGTACGCTCAGAATAAAGGGTACGATTTCGCCTGCCCACAAGCCCAGATGGCCGCCCAGTATGGCCACGGCGTGCCCTGTGGCACTGCCCAGCACCAGCCCGAAGGCCACCTCGCGAACGCCCAACCCCGAGATGGTAAAGGCCAGCACAGACGCCGTGATCATGAGAGGACTCACAAAGAAAATATCGGCAACGGACACGCCGGTCGCACGAATTGCCAGGAAGGTAAAAAAATACTTTGAACAGGTGCCCAAGTGCACCAACAATCCGAAGCACAAGGCGGTTAACAAAACACCCTTGTGGCTGCTGTACGCCGTGGCCGCCTGTCCCAGCTTGTTAATGATGCCCCGGGCAACAGGCGGCACGGGGATCACCGCTATCATGATTTGGATGACGCGCGGGTTGAGTAACAACAGCAGACTGCCTACAACACCCCCGAAAAGGCAGGCCATAATCAGCGCAAGAAGCGCCACATTAAACTGGAAATACTTGAACCCCAGCGGGAACGTCATGAACACCAGAAATGAGAGGGCGATGATTCCCGTCAATTTCTCCACAGCGATAACAGTGGCGCATTTTACCGGTTCCCGGGTATAGCGCGACGATTCCACCAGTCGGTAGCCATCCAAACCCAGCGTGCCGGGCAACACAAGTCCGATGGTGCGCCCCATGAACCATTGGTACACCAGATACAGGCCGGGTATGCGCAGCCCCTGCCCGCCCAACAGCAGCCGCCAGCGGACAATGCCCGCACTGATGCCCAGCAGTTTAACCGCCGTGGCGCAGGCCATCCAGAAGAAAAACATGGCCGGGCCGGCGGTGCTCACTTCTCGCAGGGTGCGCCACACATCAAGCGGCGCCACATCGCCAAACAACCCTTCCAGCCCAAACGTTTCCGGTCGGAAGATAAGCACAAACAGCGCAATAACAATACACAACTTGATTATGAATGCTGTCGCTTTTTTGGTCATGTCAAAAATGTTCCGGCAGATTACACTGCTTGGTTAATTCATCAAACTTGGTGATCTGTATGCGTTGATTTCAAATTGTAACGAAAAAAGCCCTGCTGAAACAGACAGAAAATGCGACACAAGAATTCCTCCCTGTGCCGCATTGTATGGTTTCCTTCAGTTCATTCTTTGTACGACGTCTTATTGCACCGGATATTCTTGAATATGGATGTTCTTGAAATCCAGGTCCGTTGCGGGGTCATGTCCCTGCAAATGGATGGTGCCGGCATCGGGGACATATCCGTTTTTACCGTCTGCGCCGGGATGCACCGGACGTGTGTCAAGATAATCGGCCACCTGATAGTCATCCAGCCACACGGCCATGTGATTGTCATTCACCACAACCGTCATGGTAAACCATTCATAGTCGCTGCTGGTGACTTTTCGCGCGGGGTTCACGCCATAGATGCCGCCCGTGCCATAATCCACTGGCCGCGTGCGGTCGTCACGCATCCACTGGTTGCGAATCTGTGCCTCATAGCCGCGCCACCACACGCCGGGAGGGCCTCTGAAGAAGACGCCGCTGTTCAAGTGATCACCATTGGAAATAATGTCAAGCTGCAGGATGAAGTCCCGGAATACTTCTTCTGTTTCAATCTGACCCGGGCCATCGAGCACTTTCAGCATGCCGTCTTCCACCAGGAATTCGGACTCGCGATCAGGAATGATGTTCCACCCATCCAAGTTCTCGCCATTAAATAGTGAACGCATAACAAGCGGTCGTAACCGTACTTCTTGAATCTCAATTCGCGGTCTGCCACGGTCGCTGTGATAATTCTGATAGTGGATCGCAATGTGGCCTTTTGCGTTGGCGGGAGACACCGCCACCGGGTGCTCATTGACCCACGCCTCGGCTTCATCACCCACCACGCGAATGCGAACTTCGGAAAAACTAACATTGTCCTCCCCTGCATCCAACATGATGACGTCACCGCCGGTCTCTTTTGGGTGACCGGCCAATGGCGCACGAAACGAAACGGCGCCTTTGCCGTTGCGCGTAACGCGTAGCGTCGCCTCTAATTCATAGTCCATAAAACACGCCGTGGTGGCGATATAACCGCTGTCGCCTTCATCCGCTACAATAACCCCTTCCTCAACGCGCCAATTTGCATCGCCGAGGACGGTCCAGCCATACAGCGTTTCCCCGTCGAATAGATTGATCCACGCCCCTTCCTCAACGGTTGCCGCAAACGAAGCGGCCGCCAAAAACGCTACAGCAAACAATAGTGTGGTCATTTTCATTGTGTTCTTCATTGTGTCCTCCAATTACTTGCAGCCGCGTCTCTTTGTCACCTGACTGGAAACGCCATCTACGAAGTATTTTCTTGTTGATACCCATCCAGTAATACTGGAAACCGGACAGAAAACCGTACGAACGTCAGACTATCCATTACTTTACACTAACACGGGCATCGCCCGCAACCCCGACTTTTGCGGCAAACCGCAGTCCCACCATTATTCCGGCGAAAGGGAGCGGTGTGAACCCCGTAATGATTGAAAACGCCGGCAGGACGCCTTACTTTCGGCAGCATGTTTTCGGGAATGTGTTTTTGCTTTGCAATATCGGCTATAATTGGTATGTGTTTATGTGATGGTTCGTAGCGCAGTACCGGACAAGTTGGTCTATCAGCACTCGCTTCGGTATAATGCCATTACGGTGACAGAAAAACAGTTTGCTTATAACTCTGGAGAATAGTCGTCGCCGTTGTACGACAACCGCACTTTAAGATTGTAAGCCTCGGATAATCGCATTCGTGAAGATTGCGCTGTTTTTTCCAATAAACGTGTTATAATTGAAGCAGGATAGTCACCCGGCATGGTGAGTGCAACGTTATCTTTATGAGACAGACGACAGCATTGGGGAATCAGATTTATGGATAACAGACTGCTGATAGGTTTTGGCGGATTCTTGGCAGTGTTTCTGCTGTTTCCGTTTGTGGCGCAGATGCTGCGCGACGATGCGGGCAACAGCGGCACGAATACGCCGGGAGTCGAAAGCACCACGACCGGTGGCGCCGACGGCCGGAGTCGTATTCCGGACGAACCGCCCCTGTTAAACACCCAAAATCTGATTGGAACAGAGTGGACGGTGCGGTGGGAACAGTACGACATCAGGATTACCATCGCCGCAAATGGTGTGCTCTATGCCACCCATCCACTGATGCGGTCCGTGACCGGCATGGACTATTTTGAAGGGCGTTGGCGCATTGAATACGATACCGTTTATGTCCATGCACGTTTTGGCGACGAAGTATTTGATGAAACCTTATATGTAGCGGGCAACAATCTGTATGACCGCTCGGGCAACCAAATCCAACGGCTTTAGCGCTCTCCTTCCGAAACCATGCCACCCTTGACATAAGGGGTGTTGTCCCGTCTCCCGGCACAGTGCTGGTGCTGTGTCTGCCGTCTGTAAAACGGCCCTTCAAAACCAACAAAACGCGAGCGAAGCAGTTGCCTGAAGACGCGGCTCCAAGCGATGTCTGTTCGCCCGCGATAATGATTCATGCAATGGGTAATTGTCCCGACACAGCGCCGCAACAATTATTTTTCGTTGCCATTCAATTTCTTGCTTTCCAAGTAGGCCACATGCTTGTTCACCGCATTAAGGTAGGCGTGTATGCCCGACGCAATAATGTCGGTGCTGGCCCCGGAACCACGGTAGGCACGCTCACCAAAACGTACCGTCACGTGTGCTTCGCCCAAGGCGTCTTTCCCCGGCGTGGTGGCACGCACCTCAAACTCTTCGAGTCTGCCGGTATGGCCGACAATTCTTTCGATAGCCACACTTGCAGCATGGACAGGGCCGTCGCCCGTGGCGGTTTCCGTGATCATCTCGTCGCCACATTTCAGTTTCACGAGGGCTACGGTCGGGTCTTCACCAAAGGTGCGCAGTTCTTCGAGATGGTATGTTTGAAATTCTTCATTGTGCAAGTCCACAATCAACATACGCAAATCGTCTGAGTATACCTCTTTCTTCCTGTCGGCCAACACAATAAACCGTTCGTACAACTGGTCTGTCTGGTCATCAGAAAGTTCAAAGCCCAGTTCGGCGCTGCGCCGCGCAAGACCCGCACGCCCAGAATGCTTGCCCAATACCAAGTCGCTGCGGCTGCGACCCACGGAGTCTGGCGTCATGATTTCGTAGGTACTGGCGTTGGCAATCATGCCGTGCTGATGGATACCGGATTCATGGGCAAATGCGTTGCGGCCCACAATCGGCTTGTTAAAAGGAATGGTCAGCCCGGTGATCATACTGAGCAACGTGCTTGAGGGCACAATTTCCTTTGTGTTGATGCCGCATTCATATTGAAACCGGTCATTTCTGGTATTGATGGCCATGACCACTTCTTCAAGCGACGTGTTTCCGGCGCGTTCGCCAATGCCGTTTACCGTACACTCAATTTGCCGGGCGCCACCTTCAACGGCGGCCAAAGCGTTGGCCACGGCCAAACCAAGGTCGTTATGATTGTGCGACGAAAACACCGCCTTTTCCGCGCCCTTGGCGTTGGCAATCACATACCGGAACATATCCCGTATTTCGTCCGGGGTCGTGTAACCGACCGTATCGGGCAGGTTAATTACATCCGCCCCCGCTTCAATTGCGGCCGTGCTTACCTGCGCCAAGAACTCCCAATCGGAGCGTGTGGCGTCTTCAGCCGAAAACTCCACCCGTGGCACCTGGCGCTTCGCCCGGGCTACGGCGGCTGCGGCGGCATCCAATACTTGTTCCGGACTCATGCGCAGTTTGTATTTCATGTGGATTTCGGAGGTGGCAATGAACGTGTGCAACACGGGTCGTTTCGCGTATTGCAGCGCTTCAGCGGCACGGTCAATATCCTTGTCCAACGATCTTGCCAAGGCCGCGACGCGCGCGTTCTTCACCGCTTTAGCAACACGGGCTACACTTTCAAACTCCTGTTGCGAGGCGATGGGGAATCCTGCTTCGATAATATCAACGCCAAGCCGGTCCAATTGCTGGGCCATTTGCACTTTGGCGTTATCATCCATACCGGCGCCGGGCGATTGTTCGCCGTCGCGCAACGTAGTATCAAATATGTGTATTCTTTCAGACATTATCTTTCTCCCTAACGAAAAATTTTTGATGTTGAAGTTAATAAGGGGGTGGAAAACAGAACAGGGCTGCCTGGTGATGCCGCGATCAGATTGAATCAGTCTGACTTGTTGTGTCGTGTGATGATAACCATCAATTTGATACAACGCTCAACGCACTTCAGCAGGAACAACCGAAACACGGCCAATACTACCGGGCATCCCGTCAGAGCAGTTGTCGGCCCGGACGATACATACGCAACCACTGCTGCAGCACTGCGTATTCGCCGGGCGCATTCACCTCCTGATCGGCATTGTCATGGGCGGGTTCACAGACAGCACGGGCCTTGCCACCACGTATGTGTGCCGGCATAAGCCACTTATATCTGTTGATATCTTTTTCCATGCCGATCTTTCTTCCGAATTACGACTCTATCTCCATACATATCGCCGAATGGCGCATATCATACCATATTGTCTTGTCCGATGCATCTTTACAAAATCGCACACCGTACAAACCGTCACGCTTCTATTTCTTTTTCAATCTACTTCGCCTGACAAACTCAAGTTTTGCAACTTTGACATGGCATTAAACCTATGCACAATGAACACCAGCGCCCAGCAATATATTTCACCTGCCAACACTTGCGGCCGCGGGCCGCACCTTGGCGGTTTTACTGTGCTTCTTGGGCGTTGTTTTTCGCTTGGTCTTTGGTCGTGTCGGCGCTCGTTCATGCGCCTGTATTCCAACATTTACCAGTACGCCCATCATGGCCAGATTTACAATAAGCGCACTGCCCCCGTAACTGACGAAAGGCAACGGCAACCCCTTGGTTGGCAATAGACCGAGTGTTACCGCCATGATAAAAAACGCCTGCACCACAATGAGGGACGTGATCCCCGTTGCAAGCAACGTTCCATACATATCATCCGCATTGGCAGCAATTCGAAACGCGGCGTATACCAGTACAGCAAAGGCCACCAAAACAAGTCCGGTGCCCACAAGCCCAAGTTCTTCCCCGATAATGGCATAGATAAAGTCCGTATGGGCAGCGGGCAGATAGCCAAGTTTTTGTTCTCCCGCACCGGCCCCGCGCCCCCATAAGCCCCCCTGTGCAAAAGCCGACATGGACTGAATCAGCTGATACCCCGCGTTGTCGCGATCGCTCCACGGGTCAAGAAATGCCCGCATCCTGCTCACACGATATCCCGACCACATGATTAACGGCACAAACCCCAAAACAGGCAATGTACCAAGGCCCCAGATAAAAATTTTCTGCGTTCCGGCCACCCACATCATAACAAATACCGAGGCCACCATAACCATGGGGATACCCACATCCCTTTGCATGATCACAGGCACCACAAATATGCCCGTAATGGTCAACGGCATAATGAAGCCCGCGATAGGCCCCTTGATCTTTTCCTGGTACTGCGTCAAACGTGCCGCCAGCAAGATCACCAGCACAAACTTGGCCAGTTCGGAAGGTTGGAATGTAAAAGGCCCCAACCCTATCCAGCGTGCGGCGCCACCCCGCTCCAACCCGATAATCGGGGCTCTGGGCAACAGCAAAAGTATGAGAGTTCCGAGCACGACATATCGCAGCAATATGGGCGTTGCCAAATAATGATAGTCAAAGCGCGACATAATCAGGAACCCGGCAAAACCGACAATTACATATACCAAGTGCTTATACACAAGGGTATCGTCCAGGTTTGGCGCGGCGCCGATGCTATACACCATCAACAGACCGGTAGCCATTAACGTTACCATCACAACAACGCAGAGCGTAACTTCGCGAGTCATGCGCGCTCCTCCTCGTTCGTTACAGGCGCCCCGCTGACCGTCAATCGCTGCAAGCAATCTTTATAGTCGCGACCACGCGCTTCAAAATTATCATACATGTCAAAGCTGGCACACGCCGGTGACAACAGCACCACGTCACCCGTCGTTGCCGCGGTACGGGCACGGTTCACGGCGTCCATCATGGACATGGCCAACTCCACGTCGGTACACCCGTCGTATGCCGTCATGATGAGCGGCGCATCTTCTCCAAACGCAATAATCTTCTTTACCCGTTCACGTATGAGCGCACTCAACTGGGCATAGTTACTGCCTTTTCCGCGGCCCCCGGCAAGCAATACAACCGGGCGCTGGAAGCTTTCCAAGGCAACCCGCAGGCTTTCAAGATTGGTCGCCTTGGAGTCGTTATAATAGTCTACGCCCTCAAGGCTCATGACATATTCGATGCGATGCTCGACCCCTTTGAATCGGCGCAAGCCCTGCAAAGATTTCTCCCAGTGAAAGCCTCCCGCCCGAATTGCCGCCAGTGCAGCCAGCACGTTTTGGAGGTTATGGCTTCCGGGCAAGGGGTTGTCCGCCCGTGAAGCAACCTGCATGTCCTCAAAATAGATGTTATCCGCATCTGCAAACACCGTGTTCTTGTCCGAGGTATGCATACTGAACCCAAAGGCGCGTATCTTTTCAGGCACCGGCATGGCGGCAACCAAAGGGTCATCCATATTGCGGACAGCGCTGTCACCCGGCTGCTGTTGCTCAAATATACGTGCCTTGATGGCGGCGTATTGCTCGAGCGTTCCATGTCTGCTTAGATGGTCCGGCGTGATATTCAGAACCACGGCTATTTCGGGATGGAATGTTTCCGTCGTTTCCAGCTGATAGCTGCTGACTTCAACCACCACCCACTCCGGCTGATCGCGCAACAGCGCAATTTGCGACAAGGGCGTATCGTTATTGCCCGCCAAACCAACAGAGTGCCCGCAAGCAATAATCATCGCGTGCAACATTGCCGTTACGGTGGTCTTACCGTTTGTACCCGTAACCGCAATGATTCGGGCATTACAAAAACGCGAGGCAAGTTCGAGTTCGCCCGTAATCGGTATGCCGCGGCGCCGCGCTTCGGCTACCAACGGCGCCGTAAGCGGTACACCGGGGCTGAGCACAATTAGTTCCGCCCGCTCACAAGCCTCTTCCGAGTGGCCGCCTGTTTCACACATGATGCCCTGCTCCGCACATTGCGCACGCCATCGGTCATGGGTGCGACTACAACCAACTTCGGTAATAAACGGACGGGCGCCATGCTGCTGCAACAACAAGGCCGCAGCCACCGATGACCGGCCAAGGCCCACTAACGTCACTTTTTTATTCTTTAATTCCATGACCCCATACCGTTCGTTATCGAAGTTTCAGT
>SKQZ01000215.1 GCA_007118765.1 Candidatus Hydrogenedentota bacterium | reverse complement strand
TAGTACAAAGCCTTGCCGGGCAGTGTGCATACCCGGACATGAGGAAACAGGTATGATGATGACTTCAGACCGCAACGTACTGTTGGATCTCCTTATCGCAACGGCTGTCTGTTTTGCGCCGTCCGCATTCGGCGCGGACAATGAGGTAACGCACCCCTCCTTTGTAGAGGACGGCGTATTGAATGTGGATGCCGCGGTGGCTCACTTTGAAGATTTGTATCGGTCGAGCAGCAGCGTGGCGGAGATGGAAATGACGGTGGTGCGCCCCCGCCGCACGCATACCATGGGCATGCGTGCATGGACAGAGGGCACGGACAAATCGCTGGTGGAGATATTGTCGCCGGCCCGGGACCGCGGCTCGGCCACATTGAAAGTGGACAACAACCTGTGGAACTATCGTCCACGCATTGAACGCACGGTGCGGGTGCCCCCTTCCATGATGCTAACGTCGTGGATGGGCAGCGATTTCACAAATGATGACCTGGTGCGTGAAGCGTCAATGGTGGACGACTATGATTATGAAGTGGTGGGGCCGTCGGAGGAGCCGGCGGGCTGGCTGGTGCGGTTTACGGCCAAGCCGGACATGGTGGGGCTGTGGAACAGCATTGAACTGGTGCTGTGTGAGGACGGCGCGCTGCCCATCAAGGCAACGTATTATGACCGCCGCGACCGTCTTGCGCGCACCATTCATTGGGATGAGGTTCAGGTGTTCGACGGTCGGAAATTGCCTGCGCGCATGACGCTGATTCCCGAAGATGAAGAAGGCCATAAGACGGTACTGGTATACAAAGACCTGGAGTTTGAGGTGGACCTGCCCCGGGACTTGTTCAGCCTTTCGCGACTTGAACGCGGACAATAAGGAGCACGATGTCATTATGAAATGGAGCACGGTGCGTATGGGCTGGCGGAACCTCGGCCGCAACCGCAAACGCACGTTGCTGGCTGTGGGCGCCATCGCGCTGGGCCAGTTTACGCTGGTGTTCGTGAACAGTCTGATGGCGGGCTTCTTTCTGGACGCGCTGGAAACGGTGACGGGGCCGATGGTGGGCCATGTGCAGATGTATCATGCCGACTGGCGCGAAGAACGCGCCGTTGACCTGTATTTGGACAACCTCGCTGAGCGACGGGCGGCGCTGGCGGCAATCCCCGAACTGGAGAAGGCGTCTCCACGCATTTACACGGCGGTACTGGCGGCTTCCGGCGAGCGAACGGACGAGCCTGCGGATGCCGACCCGGGGTTTATTGTGGGGGTGGACGTCTCGCTCGAACAACAGCGGGGCGGCCTGTTGGAAAGGCTTGATGACACGCAGATTCCGGGCAGCGGCGAAGTGGCGCTCGGCCGCGTGTTGGCGACCCGGCTGGGTGTCACTGAAGGTCAGTTGCTGGCGATTATCGGGCAGGACGTGGACGGATTCCCCGTGGACGACCTGTTTATGGTAAAAGCGGTAATTGACTCAAACGTGGATTTGGTGCGCAGCATGGGCATTGTGATGCCGATAGCGGATGCGGGCGAATTGCTGATGATGCCCGACCATGCGCACGAACTCATTATTCACGGACAGGATTTTCGCGAGGCCGATACATTGCGGGCGGCCATTGCCGATACCATGGATTTGGATGGCATGGCGGCGTTGACATGGCGCGAGGCAGCGCCGGAAATCGTGCGCTTTATTGATATGAAGGACTGGTTCGATTTCATCTTTCTTTCCATTGTTTTTGTGGCGGCGGCGGCGGGAATTGCCAACACGGCGATGATGTCCACCTTTGAGCGTCGCCATGAGTTCGGCATGTTGCTGGCCGTGGGAGCGCGTCCGCGCCGTGTGGTGGGCATGGTGCTGGTGGAATCGGTGATTCTCGGATTGATTGGCGTTGTCGTCGGATCGGTTGTGGGCGCGACGGTGGTGTGGATTACGTCACACACGGGCATTAACTACGCCGCGCTCGGCGGCAGCGATGTGGAGGCATTCGCCTACGGCGATTACTCCATCCCCCTCTTTATCTATCCCCGCTTTGAACTGCGACATATTGTTTACGGGCTGGTGGCGGTCAGTGGCACGTCGGTGGTGGCGTCGTTATGGCCCGCGGCGTTGGCGGCACGCCTTGAACCCATGGAGGCAATGCGTACATGAGGCTTGGTTCGGTAGCCCTGAAATACGCAACGCGCAGTTTAACGCGACACTCGCGACGCACAATACTATCCATGGTGGGTACGGGTATCGGCTGCGCAATGGCGCTGGTGGCCTTGTCGTGGATGGACGGCGCCATCAGGATGCAGGTGCGCGCCATTGCTGAGAGCGGCGCCGGGCATATTCGCATGGTGCATCGCAACTGGCCCGAAACCCAGGAGGACACCTTGCGTTTGCAGGGACTGGAGGAAGTGCTGGCGACTGTTGCCGAGACGCCACACCTTGAGCATTACAGCGTGCGCGCACATGCCAAGGGCTTGCTGGCATTTGGCACCCGAACCGCTCCGGCAGCGATTACCGGCGTACTCCCGAAACATGAAATGGCCGCCAATCGTATCTTGCGTCGGGGCGCTTTGGAGGGCCGCTATCTGGAGGAGGACGAGGAGGGCGCGGTGGTAATCGGCAGAACCCTTGCACGACGGCTTGATGTCATGCTGGATGACGCGTTGTATGCCACCCTTTCGGGAAAGGACGATATTCATTCGGCCATGCTGCGTATTGTCGGTATTCTGGACACGGGCAGCCAGGAACTGGACTTGGCGGTGTGTCACATCACGCTTGCGGACATGCAGGAGATTACGGGCATTCCCGGGGCAGGCGAAATCAGCCTTGTGCTGTCTGAAGAGCGACATTCGGCGGAGGCGAAGGCGCATCTGACCGAAACCATGCCCGCAGACAACACGGTAATAACGTGGCGTGAGGTGAATCCGTCGCTGGCGGCAAACGTGGACAGCGACACGGCATTTATGCGCTTGATGGCGCTAATTGTCATCGTGGTGGTGGCGCTGGGCATTATGAGTGCGCAACTGACGGCCGTGCTCGAACGTCGGGCGGAGTTTGCCATGCTTTCCGCGCTCGGCATGAAGACACGTCAGATTGTGAGCATGGTGATGATGGAGGCGGTGGTCATCGGGTTGGGCGGCGCGGTGGTGGCGCTGGGCGTTGGCGGTTCCGTCTCCTATTATCTTGCCACGAGGGGCATGGACCTTTCCAGATGGCTCGACGACGATCTGGGCTTTGCGGACGTACTCTTTGACCCGTATTTGTATGGCTCCTTTGGCGTATGGCTCATCGGCTATGCGTTGGCCATTGCAATGGCCACCACGATTTTTGCAACACTATACCCCGCATGGAAAGCGGCGCAGGTAATGCCTGCGGATGCATTGAGGACAACAGGATAGTATGACAGCAACAACAGACGAAGTGCTGGTAAAAGCGCAGAACGTAACCAAGGTGTATCACACGGACGAGGTGGCAACACACGCGTTGCGCGGCATCACCACGGAAGTGACGGCGGGCGAGTTTCTGGCCATTGTCGGCCCTTCGGGCAGCGGCAAAACCACGTTGTTGAATCTCATCGGTGCGTTGGACGCCGTGACGGACGGCCACCTTGAAGTGATGGGACACAATGTGGCGCGCATGAGCAAACGACAGCGGGCGGACATGCGGCTGAACCAACTGGGCTTCGTGTTTCAGGCATATAATCTGTTCCCCGTGCTGACGGCGCAAGAAAATGTGGAGTTTGTGCTTGAATTGCAGGGAGTGACGGACAACCGCACGGAACGGGCACGCGAGGCCCTTGACCAGCTGGGATTGCTGGACTTTGCGGACCGACGGCCCACCCAGATGTCCGGCGGACAGCAACAGCGGGTGGCCGTGGCCCGGGCCATCGCGTCGCGACCGCGGCTGGTGCTCGCCGATGAGCCCAGCGCCAATCTGGACGGAGAGAACGCCCGTATTTTGCTGGACATGATGCACGAACTCAATGAGCAGGCGGGCATCACCTTCGTCTTTTCCACTCACGACCCCCGCGTCATTGCCTATGCACGTCGTGTTATCACACTGGTGGACGGAAAAATAGACACGGACGTGGTGAAAGAACGGGAAGCCATGGCTGAACAGACGTAGGACGCCGTTCATGAAGATACCGAAACATAGCGTCGCAATACGAAAACGCCTCTTCCTTGTCGTTTTGTGTTGCATGGCATACACGGCGGTGCCCGCGAGACCGATAGACTTATGGTATGACCAGGATACCGGTCGCTACGGCATGCTCAGCACAACGCTCAAACTTACGGGGCTTGGTGCGTATAACCCCGACGATCCTCGCTTGTTTCCCAAGCGTCATGCGCTGACGGGGCTGACGCGATTGCGCTTTGATCTCGATATGGCCATTGCCGACGACGTTAGCGCTGAAATCGCGTATGAGCACCGCGCCCAACGCGCCACCCACGGCGCCGGGGCGGGCGTTGGCGGCGATGTGCTGACGACTTTTGCGCCCGCGCCCTGGCGGGCGGCTTCGCTGGATTGGCAGATGTCACGGGACCGCGACGTATTTGCGTGGCGGCACGAAATAGACCGCGCCCGGGTACAGATACGTCGGGACTGGGGCGCCATCACCGCCGGGCGTCAGGCCATCGGCCTGGGACGGGGCCTGCTTTTCAGCGCGGTGGATGTGTTTTCCCCGTTCTCGCCGGTGGAGGTGGACCGGGAATGGCGGCGCGGCGTGGACGCGGTGCGGGTGGAATATCAAACCTCCACGTTGAGTTCCTTAGAGATGCTGGCCGTTTTTGGCGACAGATGGGACAAGTCCGCACTGTTGGCCCGCTATCGCGGATACATGGGCGAAGTTGACGGCGAGATCATCGTCGGCAAACGGGGCCGGGACGCCATGGCCGCGCTGGTCTCGTCGGCCGTATTGGGCGATTCCGCCGTGCATGGCGAGCTGGCGTTCTTTTATACGCCGGAACGCCATCCCGACGGCGGGTGGTTTGGCAGCGACCGCCTGCTGACAAAGGCGGTGCTCGGCGTGTCCCACACCTTCGACGTGGGCCAGGGGCTCACGCTGATGGGCGAATACCACTATTCGGGGTTCGGCCTTGATGATGTCGCCGACGCCACGCGCCGATTCCGCGACCCGCGGTTTGTGGAGCGGTACATGCGCGGCGACAGCCAGATTCTTGACCGCCACGGCGCCGCCTTGCAGGCGCTGCTTCCCGTATCGGACACAGTTACCTGCGGACTCCTGTTGCTGACCAGTCTCCAGGACGGTTCCGGGCTGGCCTCGCCGTCGCTGACATGGACAGCCTCGGAAACCACCACCATCACCGTGCACGGGTTCGCACCCTGGGGCGCATCTCCGCGGAACGGACGTCTGCGCAGCGCTTATGGCGCCTCGCCGCGTACTCTGTTCGCGCAGGCAAGTCTGTATTTTTAGGTTGCAAGGTCGCTTGCTGCTATCATGTTGAAATGCGTCGTCGTCACGGGAAGTGCATTATACCGTACCGGAATTGGCGTGCAACATGCAGGCGCAATACAGAAGGGGAAACGATTGCAGATTAGCGCGGAACATGCTTTGATAAGAAGGAACGCATGTACAAGAAGAACCTGAAAGAGCTGAGCAGCACGCCTGTAAGCCGCCTGATGTGGCGCTATTTCTGGCCCGGTTTCATTGGGATTCTGGCCCATTCGCTGTATAACATCATTGACCGCATTTTTATCGGGCAGGCAGTCGGCGCGGCAGCATTGAGCGGCGTGACGGCGGTGTTCCCCATCATGATTGTCATGATGGCTTTCGGCATGCTTATCGGCCTGGGCGCAAGCGCACAGGTGTCTTTGTCGCTTGGGCGTAACGACCCGGAAAAAGCGCGACGCATCCTGGGCAATGTCGTGGCGCTGGTGTTGATTGTATCGGCGGGCGTGACCGTTTTTGGCTTCATGGTGAAAGAACCCATGTTGCGGTTTTTCGGGGCGAGCGACGAGACCATGCGTTATGCGAATGAGTATCTGGACCTGCTGTTGTGGGGCGTGGTGCTGAACCAGTTCGGATTCTCCCTTAATGCCATCATCCGCGCCGAAGGCAATGCGCGCATTGCCATGTACAGCATGCTCATCAGCGCGGGGATCAACATACCGCTGGACGCGCTGTTCATTCTGTATCTCGATATGGGGGTTCGCGGCGCGGCGCTGGGCACCATTATCTCCATGTTCGCCTTGTCCCTGTGGGTGCTGATTCATTTCCGCAGTCGTCGGTGCGTTGTGCCGCTGCAATGGCGCTACATCCGCATCCAACCGCGCATTGTCTGGGCAATTTTGTCCATTGGCGTGTCGCCCTTTCTCATGCAAATGGCCAACAGCGTGGTGCATGGACTCTACAACCTCAATCTGATTCGTTATGGCGGCGATATGGCGGTGGGCGTCATGGGCATTATCATCAGTGTTACGTTCATTGTGTTCACCCTGTTCATTGCGCTGAACATGGCGTCGCAGCCGATTGTGGGCTACAACTATGGCGCGGGCAACTACGACCGGGTAAAGGCGACCTTGAAGCGGGCGGTGATTGCGGCAACCGTGATTTCCACCGTGACGTGGGTGCTGATTCATTCCATGCCCACTCTTATCGTGAAAGCCTTTATACGGGGGGATGAGGCCGTCGTGGCATTGGGTGTGGAGGGCATCCATTTGTTCCTGCTCATGCTGCCGGTCATCGGCTTTCAAGTAATTGTGGGCAACTATTTCCAGTCCACGGGCAAAGCCTCCAAAGCCGTCTTTTTGACGCTGCTGCGGCAGGTTATTGTGTTGATACCGTTGCTGCTTGTTTTGCCGCCCATGCTCGGCCTCAAAGGCGTCTGGTTGTCGGCGCCCATTTCCGACACGGTGGCGGCCAGCATTTGCGCCGTGTTTCTGTTTGTGGAATGGAAACGTCTGGACCGGCTCAAGGCGGCAACGGAACGCCCCTGAGAAATCATCCGTGACTTAGCCCGGATATTTCATCAGGTTTTGTCGTGAGCCTGTGAAGATTGCGCCAGAGCAGGTGTTTTGCCCAGGCCGCCGGCTGACAGCGTGTTAGTACACGTCGAAGTCGGCGGGCAAGCAAAGTGCCTGATATGGTGTAAGATTCGCAG
>SKQZ01000247.1 GCA_007118765.1 Candidatus Hydrogenedentota bacterium | reverse complement strand
CAAACCCAGGCGGACAAAACGATTGAAGCGGTGACCGCATTTGCCGAGTTGATGGATGACCTGCCGATTTCTGCGGAACGTTACGCCGCGGCGCGCAGTGGACTGCTCAATGATTACCGCTCCAATCGCATAGGGTTCCGGCAGATTCCAAGCACCGTTCTTGACTGGGATCGCCGCGAACTGGAACCTGATCCGCGGCGCACATGGTATCAGCAAATCGTGGAAGCGGAAGACATGGAGCTGCTCAAGGCGTTCCACCGGGACTATATCGCGGACAACGCCAAACTCGTGTCTATTGTAGGCGATGCAGCACGCATTGATATGGACGCTTTGGAGTCCGTGGGCACAGTACGAACGGTAACACAGGATGAGGTATTCGTAGAATGACGGAGTGTGCTTCGAGAGAAGCGGCTGCTGAATCAGCGCCTGTTTTCACTAAAACGTCGCTGGGCAATCCGTTGAAACGCATGCGCAAGGAACGCCGCATTGCATTGTTGTTTTTTAACCTTTTGCTCCTGGCGTCGGCGTTGATGCAGCTTGTTTCATGGACTGCACAAACACGAAAGCCTGATGCACCTCCGCCGCCTCCGGCCGTGGAAATGATTGAGTGAATAAAGCACATACAACGGCAACGCCGCCGACCAACGGGCGCGGCAACACCTCGGATAAACGGGCAATGGCGGCATATTGGGCCTGTATCGGGGTCTATGTATGCGCGTTGGCGTGGCCTTTGGGCGCCTACCAGCGCGTGTTGGGGCCTCTACACCTGCATCATGTCGCGTTGGCGCCGGTGGCGGTGTCAACCCTGCTGGACTGGATGCATCACAGGCGTTTGCGTACGCCCTTTGAATTATGGTGGCCCTGCGCGTTGATGGCCGGTATGCTCGTGGCGCTGCCCGTTTTGGGCGGCATGGAGGCGACATGGCGGGCGCCTGCATTATGTATGGTGGCTGTTGCGATTGCCCATGTGATGCGAAACAGAAGCATGGCACTGCGGGGGTTGCAATTATTTGTCATGAGCTGCGGCGTTATGATGGGTTTGAGTGTTTTGGCCCAGGCAAATTGGCTCTATCCCACGGCATTTAACGTTGACAGCGGGCTTGTCGTTGCCGGGCCGTATGACGTGCGTAGTGGCCTTGTTACGGCCGTTATCGGTCTTTTTGTGCTTGTCCCGCTTGTCGCAGCCGCATGGAAACGTGAATTTGCGCCGGGTAAAAGGGGTGTTATTGCATGGGGGTGGTTGCCCGTAATGATTGCGGTGTATTGGTATGTGTCGCCGCGTCCCGACCTGCTTGTATTGCGACCTGCGCACAATTTGTTTCTTTTTCCCGCCGTGGTGGTGTTGCTTGTATTACTCTGGCTGATTGCGCGGGTGGGGGCCAAGTTATGGCTCGCAAGACGATTTATGCCGCCCGGCGTTTACGGATGGTTTATTGTCGCATTGTTTGTTGGAACGGTGGTTGTTTTGTTTCTGGCGCCGCCCGTCTCCCTGGGACTTGTACTGGTGGTGACACTCATCGCCGCTTACGGCCAACCCTATGTCGCCGCGGAGGTACATGCCCGCCGTCCTGTTTTCGTGGCGGTGCTCATTACGGTTGCGCTGGTGTTGGTAAACGTGCTCTTTGTGCTTCCCGGCGACCCGCGCAATTACGAACGGTACGCGCGTAGTGCCCTTGCACGGGATGAGTTGGAGGAGTTGCGGACGCATCTTGATTTCATCAAGGGCTTTGCCCCGAACGAAACACGGGCTGATTACTATATCGCCCGGGCATGGCTTGCCGAGAATCAGCTTATGGCGGCCACCCAGGCATTTGGGCGTGCCTTACGCGATGTGTCCACACGGTTGATGCCCCCGCCGGACCTGAAGCTCGTCACCGGTTTTCTGAACGAGATGCGTGATCGGTCTTCGGCTCTGCCGGAGTCATTACGGGGACTGGCATACGAACAAGCATTAATTCACGCGGGACGCGACAGCCACGCGCTGTCGCTGCTCGAACTGCGGGGCGACGAAACGGAGCCGTACGTCATGGCCAAATGGCCGCTGTCAATGGCGCTTGCGGCGCTGCTGGACGCACCCCATCTGAGGGAGGACTTCGAGGCGTGGGATGCCGGGACACTGGCGGCCATACTGGCGTCGGCGGGGCCGGAGAACGAAATACTGCCGGCGCCGACGGGGTTTCCTGCGGAGTTGTTGCCCATGGTGGCGATGGCACGGGCCGCAGGCCATGAAGAGGACTACATTCTGGTTACGTCGCCTGTGGGCATGGCCGGCGGCATGCGTATTACGGCGCCGCCCCGACCTGTGTTCGCTGATGTGGCATTGGGTTTTGAAACGCCCGGATGGCGGTCGTGGCGTCAGGACAAAGATGGGGTTTGGACGCTCACATACGGGATGATTGCCGTACTGAAAATTGACAACGCGCCGGAAATCCTGTTTAGACCTTATCCTGCGCAGCCAAAAGCGCAGGACGGCGACCTTTGGAATATTCGCATTTATGTGCCGGATGGGAAGTGACTCATGAAACACATGCACGCAACAGCGGCTTTTGTTTCGCAGGTTCAACAGACCATAACACGTCATGCCATGTTCACACCCGATACGCGTGTATTGGTTGCCCTATCCGGCGGACTCGATTCAATGGTGTTGCTCCATGTGTTGCGACAGCTGGCCTACCCCGTTGCCGCCGCTCATTTTGATCATCAGACGCGAGACGGCGCAAGCGCCAAAGACGCGGCTTTTGTTCGTGAAATGTGTTCCTCCCTGCGTATCGCCTGTTATGAAGACAGCGCCCCGGTGACACAGCAGGCTGCCGCTCTGGGCGAGTCGTTTGAAAACCATGCGCGTCAGCTTCGGTATGCATTCTTGATTGACGCCGCCAACAAAGCGGCATGTCCGGTGATTGCCACGGCCCACCATCAAGACGATCAGGCGGAAACGGTGCTTATGGGACTGTTGGGGCTGGCCAGTGGTTTGGGAATCGCCGGGATTGCTCCGGTTGTGTCGCGTATGGGCGTGCGCGTAGTCCGACCGTTGCTCGAATGCAGCCGTGCCGCCATTGCGTCATGGGCACATCAACACGATATTCCGTGGCGAGATGATCATACCAACCGGCAGGCGACGTGTACGCGCAATCGGGTGCGCCTGGAGTTGCTGCCCACCCTTGAAGAGCATAATCCGCGTGTGCGGACGGCGCTGGCCAGAGTGGCGGATGTGCTGCGTGTGGATGGCGAGTACCTGGACGCGTGCGCCACAACGGCACTGGAGGAGTGGGAGGGTGCGCATGAAGGTACGGGCGGTGACATCACCCTGCCACGGGCGGCGTTTTGTAGTTTGCCGGAAGCGCTTCAAAGACGTATTGTGCGGTTGTTGGCCCTTCGCATGTCCGTACCGCTTACGCATGAGCGCCTTGTCAACGCAGTGATGTTTATTGCCAACGCCGAGACAGGCAAACGCTTTGAACTTGGCAACCACGTGGTGGTGGAACTCGTGCGAACGCTGGTTGTGTTCCGCACAGTAGCACAAGGCGTTGAGACAACGTTGTTGAGTGATGACACGGTGGATGTTCCGGGGAGACTGGTTGTGCCGGGGGGCAGGTTGGAGACGCGTGTGTTATCTGCGGAGACGGTGCCGCCTACAGGAATCCGCAGTTGGTGCACCTCCGATAAACAGTATTTCGATTTTGATAAAGTGGTGGGTACACTGCATGTTCGCGCACGTAAACCGGGCGACCGCATGCAACCCGTTGGTATGAGACACACCCGTAAAATTCAGGACATCATGGTGGACCGGCATATACCCGCGGACCAACGGGATACAACGCCGCTACTACTCATGAACAATGAGATACTATGGGTTGTTGGGCATGTGCGTTCCAGCCACGCGTTGGTGGACGCCACGACAACAAAACTTTTGGAGGTGGCGCTTCACCATGCAGCTAAATGAATGCCCGCTTATTGACGCTGATACGATTCATCAGCGGATCGGCGAAATGGCCCGTCAAATTGATCAGGTGTATGCGGGCAGGCATCCTGTCCTGCTGGTCACCCTTTCGGGCGCTTTTCTTTTTGCGGCGGATCTTGTGCGGCAGTTGCGTACACCGGTGCAAATAGAGTTTGTTCGCGCCCAAAGCTACCGTGGCACACAGTCCGCTACGCCGCTTCAACTGACCGGGTTAAACACAGAGACCGTTGTTAACCGGCATGTTATTGTGGTGGAGGATATTGTGGACACCGGTCGTACCGCCCACGCCCTCACGGAACAGCTGCAAGCCCATAACCCCGCCTCCATCCGGCTGTGTGCGTTGTTGGACAAGCCTGCGCGGCGGGAGGTCTCCGTGACGGCGGATTATGTCGGGTTTGCGATCGAGGACCACTTTGTTGTCGGTTATGGTTTGGACTACGACGGATTATACCGACAACTGCCTGCCATCCATGTTATCGAAGCCTAGCCCGGATATTTCATCAGGTTTCGTCGTGAGCCTGTTCTGGCGTAAGATTCGCAGGTGCAACCCCGCCACGGCGGGGTGAAATATGCGGGCTAGAATCGGCGGCGATAATTGAAAGAAATGCTCGGCCCGTTGTATTCGCGGCTGTGGCTGCCGAAAAAACAATAGATAAAAAGGGCGCTGACACTTGATCTGTTGCTGACCGGAACATCAATGCCCGCCCGGGGGCCGAACAGGAACATGTGGTGGTCTTCTTTTTCCGTCTCGCGCAGTATGGTTCCCAAAAGGGGAACGCTAAACTTACCGTCGGCCTCCGCGCGCACCCAGGTATATCCTGTTGCCGTTGACAGGTAGGGACGCGCCCCGGCAATGGCCGCACGAACCCAATCACCGCCACGTTGTCCCGTCACACGCTCATAGTCCACCTTGCCGCCGGGGTACCAGTACAACTCGGTCGTCGCGAAAAAGGATGTGCGCGTAAAGCGAATATCGGTGCTTAACAGACCGTAGCGCTCCCGATTTCGGATGGTGCCTTTTGCGCCGCCCACCCACAAGAACAAGGTTGTTTTGGGCGATAGGTCTCTTCCAACGCCTGCGGTGATATCCCACAGGTAATGCTTGTCGCGCCAATCAGCAAAAGTGGTGGGACGTCGCCACGACGGCAGCCAGCCAAAGCGGCGGTTGATTTGTCTGTTTATTCGCTCTTCTGAGACACGAAGGCGCGGGTAATAGTTGGTGGCGCCAAATCCATAATACCAATTCGGCTGATAGGATTCGGAGGGCGCTTCTTCGGTGATGATGACATCGCCGGAGACCTCCGCCGGGGTATCCATGGCAACAGCGCATGGTACCGCTATCACAAGCAAGGCCAGCATTATCATGACGCACTCCTCATAGATAAACCCGCAAATGCTACGGGTTCGGTTCCGAATCAAATAGTTGATGAAGCAACAGGGCCGCGTCGTCCGGGGTTACCTCGCGCGGGTTGGCCTTGGTACTGCCCGAAGCCAGTGTTTCGGCGACAATGGCGTCTTTGCCTTCGAGCGCTTGTCCTGCAAAGGGCGATTGCAACCCGAGCCGGGCACACATTGCGTGTGCGTATGCCGCTGCGTCCATTTCAACAATATGGCTGAGCCGGTCATACTTCCCGGGAATCGCATCACGATTAAAAGCGAGAGCGTGGGGGAGACAAATCGCACAGGCCAGCCCATGGGGCGCTTTATACCGTGCACCGAGGGGATGCGCCAACCCGTGGACAATGCCAAGGCGTGCATGCGACAGGGCAACTCCTGCGAGATAACTGCCCGTCAGCAATACTTCCTGTTTTTCAGTGTCTCCGGCGAATACGCGCGGCAAACTGTCATGTATCAATGCAACGGCTTGTAGTGCCAGCGTGTCAGTAAGCCATGTTGCGCCCCGGCTGCAATACGATTCGATGGCTTGCGTCAGCGCATCCATGCCTGATGCCGCCACAATCTCTTTCGGGCAACCCGTCAGCAAGTCCGCATCAAGAATCACATGATGCGCCATAAACGAAGGGTGGCGGATGGATTTCTTCACACCCGTTTCGGTATTGGTCAATACGGAAACAATGGTGGCTTCCGACCCGGTTCCGGCGGTAGTGGGGGCGACCATGAACGGCACGGATGACGCCGGTATGGATGCGCCGTCATGATATGCTGCCGACGACTTGGGGGCATGCAGCAACCCCGCGCATGCTTTGGCGATGTCAATTACGCTGCCGCCGCCCACAGCGGCTACCCAATCCGGGGTGTGTTCACGGGCGAAGGCCAACAGATCGTCCAGTTGTTGAAGGGTTGGCTCCCCGCCCGGATGTATCCATGTATGCACATCGGCAGCTGCGGGACGGTTGTCAAGCAGGGCGTCCAACCGGCCGCTCTTGCGGAATGAATGGCCACAAACCAAGATGCCCCGCGTGCCGAAGGCTGTGCAGGACTTCAGCATATGCAGTGCTGCGCCGCGTTCCGTTTGCGTTTCCGGCGGCAGCAGCAAACTGTGCGGCAGTACGGTCATGGGACCGGTTGCTCCGGATAGCAGACGATGACCGCCGTCATTTCCAGAGGTTCGTCACTGTCGTTGTGTATGGCGTGAGATTCGCCATGGCCGGTCAACACCGCATCCCCGGCAACCACGCGCGTTTGTGAATGACCGTCATCAAGGATGCCCGTGCCGCGGGTAACGATGTACACCTCATCCTCGGCAAGATGCTGATGGGCGCCAATGCCCGCGCCCGGCGGAATACTCACTGTAGCGCACAGACGCACCGGCGCTGTAAAGTCTTTATCCTTAAACACATGCCGAATCGTCACGCTGCCGGGGCCGCCGCGCATGTGTTCTAGCACTTCCTGTTCCATTTCAGATGCTTTTCGTATCATAACGAACTCCTTTATATCTTGGCAATAGCGCATATAGTTTCCGTACTGTGCTGCCCTTGCGTGTCACCCTGAACCGCAAATATTCGAGTAATGAAAACAAACGAGTATGAAATTATCCTCAGTCCGGTGGTCTGCGTTACTTATCCGCTTGTGTTTTCCCGTGCAGCCGGCCATCATCCAATATATCATCTCATGCCGTTGCCTGGTTCATTCGTACGTGATATTTTATATGGACGGTAGACATAGGTCAAGAGATTATGGCCATCGTGACATTGGAACCGCAGCAAGCCCGTATACT
>SKQZ01000013.1 GCA_007118765.1 Candidatus Hydrogenedentota bacterium | reverse complement strand
GAAAATACTCGGAATCGGAACTGATGATAACGGTTGTATTGTCGCCCAGAGAATCGGTATAGCTTTCCAGGGTGCGGAAGAACGCGTAGAACTCCGGATCCGCGCCAAAGGCCTCGTTGTAGATGCGGGTGGCTTCGGCATCGGCCTTGCCGCGCGTGATCTCCGCCTCACGTTGCGCCTCGGAAATGATTTCGGCAAGCATGCGTTCGGTTTGTCCTTCAATTTCAGCGGCACGCCCGGCGCCTTCCGAACGGAATTCTTCCGCCATGCGCTGCCGCTCGGCAACCATCCGCTCAAAAACGCGTTCCTGCACTGCTTGCACATAATCCACCCGCTTAACGCGGATGTCTTCCAGTTCAATGCCGTATTCGTACATTTGCTCTTGTGCGGTTTCCAGAATGGACGCGACCAACTGCTCGCGCCCCACCTTAACCTCCTGAAGCAAGTCCTCTTCTTCGTCTTCCGCCGCCAACGCGCGCTTGAGGTCTTCCTCCGTTACCTGCCAATCATGAGAACGAACGATTTCCGACAACTCGCTGGCGGAAATGTGGTCGCGCACCACAGAATCCAAAATGTCGTTCAGACGGTTAATGGCGCCCCGCTCGTCATGCACACGCTGCAAGAACGTGAGGGGGTTCGCAATGCGCCAGCGCGCCGTGGTATCCACCGATATGAACTGTTCGCCCCGGGTGGGTATCTGGTTGGGGTCGCCGTCCCACGACAACAAGCGCTTGTCAAATCGGCGCACCTCTTGAATAAAGGGCAGCTTAAAATGGAGGCCCGGCGTCATAACCGGGTCGCCCACGGGCCGTCCGAATTGCAGCACAATGGCCTGTTCCACTTCGTCAAGGGTATACATACTGGCATACAGCAACACAATCGCTACAAGAACGGGCAGAACAGCAACGGCCACGCCCTTGCCCAGTGTCTCATTAAACCCCGGCTTCTTCGGCTGTTGTTCGTTTGTCATCATTGGTCTCCTTGTCGCTGTATGCGCAGGCCGGGCTGACCATCACCGATATTCAGCAGCGGCAGCGGTTGGCTTTGCCCTTCCTCCACCACGTAAATGTGGGCCAGGCCGGGAAGCACTTCATCAATCATCTCAAGGTACAAACGTTGTCGCGTGATCTCCGGGACATTGCGATACTCTTCATAAATGGCCGCGAAACGCCCCGCTTCGCCGTGGGCGCGATTCACCCGCGTGGCACGATACGCTTCGGCCTCCTCAATCATTTGTTGCGCTTCGCCCTGGGCACGGGGAATGACTTTGTTCCGGTGCTTCTCCGCCTCATTGATTAGCTTTTCCCGTTCCTGCTCGGCTTCATTGACTTCGTTAAAGGCAGGCTTCACGGGTTCCGGCGGCGTGACATCTTGCAGTTCCAGCGTTTGAATCCGGATGCCCATTTCAAAACCCGCCAGAATCTCTTGGATTTCGTCGCGGGCCTTTTGGGCCACCTGAACGCGCTTTTCGGTCAATACATCTGAACCCAGCGAATTGCCCACAATGCGCCGCATGACCGCCTCGGAAATGTCGCGTATGGTCTTCTCGCGATCCCGCACACGATGCAGATACTGGTCGGGGTCGTCAATGCGATACTGCACCACCCATTCCACGTCAATGACTTTTAAGTCGCCGGTCAACATGAGGGATTCGTCACGATGGGTTGGGCGCTTCTCATACAGGGTGCGCTCGCCCGCAGCCACCGTGCGGAACCCGAACTCCTCTTTGAGCACGCGCTCGGTGGGCACAAAGTATTGCCGCTCAATACCCAGGGGGAACTTGAAATGCAGGCCGGGCGGTGAAATGCGCACCACCCTGCCGAAGCGTTTTACCACGGCCTGACCGTCAGGCTCCACGGTATACACGCCTGTAAGGGCGATGCCCGCGATAAGCAACAGCACAACAAGGGCCGCAACAGGCACCCCGATTTTGCGAGGGCTGTTTTGATCCCAGTTTATTTTCTCAATCATTTGCTGCACCTGATTCGAAAAATCCGGCGGGCCATTTTGTGGGGGCGCCATAAAAGTGTCTCCTTGTCCGCAGTGGATTGTGACTGCATTCCGTGTCATCCAGTATAACAAAGGCAATCGCCGCCGCCCAACATCCCGCAACAGCACGAATCAGCGCGCATACCGGCACGGGGCTTGATTTGTTTTGAATCCATCCAGCATACTTTGTTTGTTTCTGAAAGCCGCCCGCCCTGCACATACGTGCCGCGGCAACGAAAAGCAGGCACAGCAACATTAACCCATGCCGTACAGCCCGTATTACTACACACTTACGGCATGCGCACGAACAATCGATTTTTGGGTATTGATGATAGAGGCGAAACAGCAGTAATATGAAAATAGATTTGCATTGTCATTCACGTTTTTCCAAAGAGCCGACCTTGTGGATTATGCAGGAGTTGGGCTGCCCGGAAAGCTTTACCGAGCCACGCGAGCTATATGACGTGGCGCGTCTGCGTGGCATGGATGCCGTGACTATCACCGATCACAATACCATTGCGGGCGCTTTAGCGATAGCAGATTTGCCCCATGTGTTTATCAGTTGCGAATACACCGTGTACTTCCCGGAAGATCGGCGCAAGGTACACGTACTTGCTTTCGACATAAACGAGGAGCATCACGAACAGCTACTTGAGGCACGACAAGATATCTATAGATTCACAAATTATCTGAACGAAAACCATATAGCTCATGCCTGTGCGCACCCGTTGTACAGTCCCAACGATCATCTTGATCAGACCCATATAGAAAAACTGCTGTTGTTGTATCACGTTTGGGAATGGAACGGCGATCTTGCTCCGGCCATGAATCAGGCCATGCGGTCATTGACACAGCGTATGACTCCAGAAAAATTTACGGCGTTGCGTGATCGCCACGATATAACGCCATACGGCTGCGAACCATGGCGCAAGCGAATTATTGCCGGGTCGGACGATCATAGTTCCCTGACAGTGGCCACCACGTACACCGAGGTGCCCGGGGCGTCTGATTTCAAAGACTTCTGGACAGGCATCCTCCAGATGCAGGCACGTATCCATACGGTTGAAAACACACCGCACGCGATGGCGCGCAATGTATACAGCATTGGATACCAGTTTTATCGGAGCCGATTTAAACTACAGAAATACGTGAAGTATGACACGTTTTTGCTGTTCAGTGAGCGCATGCTTCGCAGCCATGCGGCAGCGCTTGATTCCCGGCTTGCCCGCTTCCATCGTTACCTGTCAGCGAGAAGACAGGCGCGACAACCTATCGAAAACATGTCCTTGCTTGAGTTGGCGCAATACGAGGCCGCCAACTTAATACACAAGAGCCCCGAGCTTCAAGGAGTTGTTGAACAAGGCATTCCTCAGGGTGCTGACCCGAATCATCTATGGCACACATTTGTGAACACGCTTGCCAACACGATGTTGATACACCTGGGCAAGAACCTTGCCGCGCGGCTGGCGCACGCACGACTTTTTGATCTGTTCCATTCGTTGGGCTCTGCTGCCGCACTCTATGCCGTGCTTGTGCCGTATGTAGTCGGGTACTCCCATTTTGTCAGACAGAACCGTCAAGCGCGCCATTTGCTTGCGACATTGGCGGGTGACGCTCCCCGCAGGGAACCCGGATCGCCCTGCGTTGCGCATTTTACCGACACCTTTTTTGAAGACAACGGTATTGCACGGACCTTGCGGCGGCAGCTGGCCATTATGCAGGCGTTAAACAAGAATTACAGTGTTGTTGCCTGTGCCGCAGCGGGTCATTGTTATGTTGCCGGATTGCGTGCCTTTTCGCCGGTGGGCGCGTGGCAGTTGCCAGAGTACCCGGAAATTGAATTGTACGCGCCGCCTTTTTTGGCGCTGCTGCAGTATTGTTATGAAGAAGGTTTTACGCACGTGCATGCATCCACGCCCGGACCGATGGGCTTTGCCGCTTTGGGCGTGGCCCGTGTATTGCAATTGCCCGTCACTGCAACCCACCATGCAAGCATGCCGCAATATGGACGGGCGCTCACCGAAGACAGCTATGTGGAAGGGTTGTTATGGAAATCCATGATCGCCTTTTATTCCCAGTTGAATATGGTGTTTGCGCCAACGGTTGCCGCAGCAGAAGAGCTGGCGGCACGCGGCTTAAGGCCGGAAAAGATACGCATTTACCCCCAATGTGTGGATACGGACTGGTTTTGTCCCGAGCGAAAAGACATGGAATTGTTGTGCCATTATACCGGCCAGCATGAGGGCGCCCTGCTGCTATATACAGGCGACGTATCCAAGAACTACGGGCTTGATGTGCTGACCGATGCTTTCCGACAGCTTCATGAACAGGACACGCCGGTGCAGTTGCTTGTGATTGGCAGCGGTCCGTATCGTGCTGAAATGGAAACCGCGCTCGCCGACTACCCCGCCAGCTTTACCGACACCCCGGATGGCGCCACACTGGCGAGACTACATGCCTCCGTGTCCATTTTTGTATCCCCTTGCGCCACCGACCCCTTCGGCATAGGTGTACTTGAGGCGCAGGCTTCGGGTGTTCCCGTTGTTGTGCCGGACGCCGGCGGCGCACACGAAAACATGGCGCCCAACAAAACGGGGGTTGTTTTTCGGGCTGGCGACACAGGCTCGCTTGTTAGCGCCATACAAAAACTGTTGAGAAACCCGTCAAAACGAAAACAGATGGGCGCAGCGGCGCGCGCATACGCAGTCAAGCGTGATACGCAGGAGATATATGGGTCCTTGTATGATGTTTATGCGTCTGCGGATCCCGATAGCACATCGCCTGAACTGGATATTGTGAGCGCGCTTCAAGGCGGCGTATACAACGCCAAAGATCCCACCGTGGGCAGGTTTTCCTGGCTGCGTTTTGGCGCCGCACGGAAACGAAACGACAAGAACGCATTTTGATGTGGGCTGGAAGGTAAAAACCGTTGAGGAGCATATAGAAACAACATGTCATTTCCCGTGATTTCAAACAACGCTTTTGTGTTGATTGCGGCTATTCCCGCAATAAGCCTGCTGCTGCCAACCTTCTTGGCTGTTGCCGAAGAAAGTAAGCCTATGGTTACAGTATATAGTGACGGCGATGCCGGCTATCCCCGGTTTCGTATTCCGGTACTTGTTGCGCTTGACAACGGTACGCTGCTGGCGTTTGCCGAGGGACGGCGACCGCGCTTTGCCGGACAGCATGACGACCACGCAGAAAACGATATTGTGCTGCGGCGCAGCACAGACAGCGGCGAAACATGGACAGCGGTGCAGGTGGTGGCGACCATGGGCGGCGACTCTCTCAACGACCCCTGCGTGGTGGTGCTGCCTGATTCCGGGCGAATCCTGCTGATGTACCAACGCTTCCCGCAGGGCTACCATGCCCGTCGGATGGCGCATGCCGACATGGCCACACTTGGCTACGACGGCCGGCGAAATACGCAGACCTTCCTGACGCACAGCGATGATGAGGGCGTGTCCTGGAGTACGCCCCGCGAAATTACGCGCAGTGTGCGCAGCGCCGACGCCATCAGTGTGGGCAGCCCGGGCGTGGGCATTGTGTTGCAGCGGGGACGCCACGCGGGCCGGGTGCTTCTGCCGTTATATGAAGTGATCCCGCTGGAAGACGCGCCCGGCGAGGAGCGATACTGGCGCAACCGGGTGGCCATAAGCGATGACGAGGGCGTCACCTGGCGTCTGGGGGAACGTGTGCCCATAGACGGACTGGAGGGATACGGCAACGAATGTCAGATTGTTGAGAAGGCCAACGGCGATATCCGCATGAATGCGCGGTTGCAAACCGATGCGAACCGTCTTGCCCGCAGCATCAGCCGCGATGGCGGCGAAACATGGTCGCTCATGGAAGAAGAGCCGGGGCTTGTCACCACGCCGTGCATGGCAAGTTTGATCGCCTACCCCGTCAACGAGGATGCGGTGTGGCTATTGGCGTCCCTGCCCAATTCAACGGAAGGGCGCGAAAACGGCGCGTTGTTTGTCAGTCGCGACAACGGCGCCACATGGTCTTTCGGGAAAACAATCTATCCAGACGGTTTTGCATACAGCAGCCTTGCCGTGCTGCCCGACGGTCGCGTGGGATGTTTGTTTGAGCGCGGCCCTTATGAGTATCTCAGCTACCGCACCCTCTCGCTTGAGCGCATGGAATAGCGTGCCGCGTCAAGCATCCTGTCACGGTTGATGGGGGCCACGTCGCGCACAATGCGCTCGCGCATGTCGCGGCCCGCCTCGGTATCCTGTGGATAGGAAATGAAATCGAGGGTGATGCCCAGGCGAGACGCGACACGATGGGCCAACAGCGGCCACACAACGCCAATATCGCCGATAATGGGTATGCTGCCTTCGTGCCGGGCAAATCCCGACATCTCCATGCGGAAGGGCACCTTGAACATTTTGGTTTTGGGGAGGCCCTCCGCTATGGCCTGCTGTACGCCGCCATCCGATTGCTGGGCGCGGCATACCTGTTCCAGAGCCGGGTCAAGGTCGATGCGTATCAATGATTTCCCTTCAAGGGAATAGGCGTAATGTCCCGACCAGACAGACCACAGTCCGTGTCCCGTGTGGGTTTCAAGCGGCCCGTCATGCACTTCCTGGGTGAGTGCCACGGCGCTTTCAATGATAACGCTGGAAGCATCCAACATGCGCGCCAATCGCGTCGCCCGCTCCCGCACGCTGATACTGTCGCCGATGTTCAGGCCGATGATGCCGCCGCCGATGAGTTGGGGCACGGTAACCAGCACCGGCAACCCGTGTCGTGCGCCTGCGCCAATCATGGTGCGCGCGTCGGCGCCCGCGCCGGCAATCTCTTCGAAACTGCGGCCCGTCGCATGGGCCAGCCCCAGTATCTCGTCTGACAGCCGTTCCAGATACAAGCCCATGGGGTAACCGAGGTTGCCCGCCGCCTTAATAATCGTTTTGCCCTCGGCGGCACGCAAGCGCTCAATGAGCGCCATGTCCACCGGCATATACGCGGCTATGGCATCGAGCGTGGCATCATCCATGACAGAGAGTTCAAACTCGCCGCCGCGCGGCAGGATTGATTCCGGCAAATCAAGCGGTGCGCCGGGGCACCGCTTGACCTTGTCAAGGGCGCCGCCCATTTCATGGGCGACCACTGCGGAGCTGGTGGAAACGGCGTCCACAATGCCCGCGCGCATGAGCGT
>SKQZ01000332.1 GCA_007118765.1 Candidatus Hydrogenedentota bacterium | reverse complement strand
TTATTTTTGAGCATGGCTGGCCGCTAATCACGCGCATGCAGCAGGTACTTGAGCCGGATACCGTTGAATTACAGGAGATGGAATTGTGAGTGAAACGAAGAAGACAGATGTGGATGTATTGGCCATTGGCGCGCATCCCGATGATATTGAATTGGCCTGTGGCGGCCTGCTTATAAAGCTGGTGCGTGAGGGCAGACGGGTGGTGGTGCTGGACTTGACGCGGGGCGAAATGGGCAGCCGCGGGGATGCCGAACAACGCACACGCGAAGCGGAGGCTGCGGCCGCTGTCATGGGTGTAATGGCTCGTGAGGAGGCTGATTTGCCGGATAGCCGTCTGGCGAATACCACCGAGCAGCAACGCGCCATCATACCGTATATTCGCACCTATCGTCCGAAGATCATTTGTGCGCTTATGGCGCCCGACCGGCATCCCGATCATGCGGCTGCCCACGCGCTCAGCCGTGATGCCAACTATTATTCCGGGCTGAAGAATATCGATACCGGCCAGCCTGCCTATCGCGCACCGCGCATCTATTATTTTTACCCCTATACCGAACTGGCAGGCGCCCCCCCGTGTGTTGTGGACATTTCAGATACTTTCGAGACCAAGATGGAGGCCTTGCGCGCTTACCAGTCGCAGTTTCACAACCCACAGTATCCCGGGCCTTCCACCTATATTTCGTCGCGGGAGTTCTGGGATGGCATTGAGACGCGGGCCCGGTATTGGGGAGGACGCATCGGAACACAGTATGGCGAGCCGTTGTATACGGAAACGCCGTTAATGCTGGATGCATTGCCCGGCTTGGAGACGGGCGCCGAAGAATAAGGAATACACGACATGAGGCCCTGCCGCACGTGTGAGCACGAAGTTTCGGAAGAGGCGGTAACGTGTCCGCACTGTGGTGCGCCTAACCCCGCAAACCCCAACTGGGATGGCTGGGGATACGAATACAAATCGAAATTGACCATTGCCAATATGCCGTTGCTGCATATTGCATTCAAATACCGCCCCAACCGTATGCCTGTTGTCGCCCGGGGCATCATCGCCATCGGCCAATTTGGCGCCGGGGTTATCACTGTTGCACAGTTTGGCGTCGGCATTGTGAATGTCAGTCAAATGGCGGTTGGTGTTTGGGCCATTGGGCAGTTTGCTGTCGCGTCGTCATTGATTGCGCAAGTGGGCATTTATTTTCACCATGGACGCGGGCAAGCCGTCATCAGCTTTATGGATGCTGTTCACTGGCTTTTGGGAAACGGTTAACATCAATGCCCGTATGCTTTCAAAAGAAGAGGTTTTTCATGGTTGTTGTTTTGCTGATGCAGTGTCTTGGAGTTGTTGCCATGGATGGGTTGCCGGAAAAGCCGTTGTTCACTCCGAATGTATTCGAAGGGGGCGCTGACACTGCATGGGGGTTCGACCATGACGGCGATCTCTCAATGAACAAGTGGTTTATTGCCGGACCCGCGCCCGGTGTTCATCGTGACGAATGGCTGGAGGTGGCCAAAACATTCCGGCAGGAAACGCGTGCGGGCAATAACCGTATACTCGAACTTTATGCAGGTGGGGACGGAGCGTATCTTTATCCGGCGCCAATGGTGACGGCGGCTTTGGCGCTGGAGCCGGGAGAGACGCTTTTCGTGGCCGTGCGCGTGCGGGGTAAAGGCGAAAGGGATATGGCGCTAACCGTTGGGTTTGCTTCCGAGGGCGCAACCGCGCCGATGTACGTTGACGAAACGGACGGTTTGTGTGTGCCGGGGGACGGCGCATGGCATGATCTTGAGACGATGGTCACGGTGCCCGAAGATGTCGGTTCCGGCCCGCCGGTAACGCCTTTCGTTGTACTAAACGATGGCGGTGCACAGAAGCCCGGTCGTATTGAAGTGGCGAGCGTTGTTTTGGGCGTTGATGATCTGGAACGCATGAAGGCCGTGAACCGCCTGTTGCAGGAACAAGGCAACACCCAAATATGTCGCGGGATTTATGATCGTTCAGACCTTGCATGGGCTTCGTCTGCATACACGCATTATTTCGTGTTCGTGTACGACAGCCGATTCTATGATCAGAAAAGCGGGTATCAGGTTGCGGCCTTTTTGGAGGACACAGAGCGCCGATTCGGCGGGGTGGATGCCGTAGTGCTGTGGCCTGCGTACCCGCGCATCGGTGTGGATGCGCGTAATCAGTTTGATTTCTTCCGTGATATGCCCGGCGGTCTTGAAGGGGTGCGCGCTGTATGTCGTCAGCTTCGAGAACACGGTGTCCGCGTACTTATACCGTACCTTCCGTGGGATGATCAAACGCGCCGTGAAGATGTGACGGATACGGACATGCTTGCCAAACTTGTGTCAGAATTGGGCGCGGACGGGGTGTTCCTGGATACGCTTACAACGGCAACGCCCGAAATTCGCCGTCGCATGGACGAAACGGAACGGGGGGTGGTGCTGGTGCCTGAACTATGCCCGCCTGTCGAACAAGTAAGCTTGTGCAATGCGTCGTGGGCACAATGGCCGGAGGATTTGACGCCGCCGGGTATTCCGTTGCTTCGCTGGATTGAGCCAAGACACACCCAGCACTACACACGACGCTGGTCACGCAGTCACCGTTGGGAAATGGAAACGGCGTTCTCTAACGGCGCCGGGATGCTGCTCTGGGAAAACATCTTTGGCACGCACAACCCCTGCTCCGCAGAAGACGCGTTTTTCTGGAAGCGGTGCGTTTCTATCCTGCGCACCTTTCATAAGGCGTTTTCTTCTGATCTGTGGGATCCCTTTTATCCGTCCCTTCATCACGATGTGTTTATTCATCGGTGGCCCGGCGCACCAACCACGCTATTTACATTGCGTAACATGGGAGAGCCCGTTGAACATGGTTTGTTGATTCGTTGGCAATTGCCCGCGCATATCCGTGCCGACGACATGCGAATCCATGATGTGTGGCGCGGACAAAAAGCACGTTGGGATATGTCTGAATTCGGGTGGGTACAGATTTGGGGCGATATCAAAGATGTAGCATGTTTTGCCGTTACCTTTGGCGACGATCCAAAACTGGATGACCTGTTAACGGCGCAGGCGGCGTTGCTCGCAGAAGAGCCGCCGGAAGAGCAGGCGGCGGTTATTGCGCCCGAGTTGCGTGTGGTTGGGCCTGCAACATCGGTATCGGAGGATGTGCCCGACGGCATGGTGCGGGTGCCCGGCGGTACGGTGAACATGCACCTTACACATCAACGGCGGGAGTTCGGCTGTTATCCGGATCCCGGCGCCGACAAAGAGGCGACGGAATACTTCATTTGGGGTTCGCCCCACGATGAGCTCCTGACACACAAGTACAGCGTTGAAGTTGGCCCCTATTACATAGACGAAGCCCAGGTGACCAACAGGGAATTTAAGCAATTTCTTGACGAAACGGACTATGAGCCGGAGCATGGGCATAAGTTTTTGCACCACTGGCCTGACGGGCGCATGCCGGCGGAGATTGCTGAGTTGCCGGTGGTATACGTGGATTTGGACGACGCCCGTGCCTACGCCCGGTGGGCTGGGAAGCGATTGCCCACGGAGCCGGAGTGGCAGTGGGCGGCACAGGGCGATGATGGGCGCCGATGGCCATGGGGCGATTCCTTTGATGCCGACAAATGCCCGCCTGCAGGGGATAGCCCCATGCCGGTGAGGTCTCTGCCAGAAAGTCGGAGTCCGTTTGGGTGTTATCTCATGGCTGGAAATGTCTGGGAATGGACCGAAAGCGAGCGGGACGATGGCATTACGCGGTTTTGCATCATACGCGGCGGTTCTTACTATCACATTGAAGGCAGTGGTTGGTATGTGCAGGGGGGGCCGCAGCCGCTGGACACGCATACAAAGTTTCTGCTGATGTGGCCGGGACTTGACCGCTGTGCTACCATTGGGTTCCGGTGTGTGCGGGATGTGAACCCCGCAGGGTAAAAACGAATAATGAGCGGCTCGTGTTATGGAAAAGAAAGCAGCGCTTGAATTATTTTCGCACGCTGACTCCATGTTTCGCCAGGGCCGGTATGACCGTTCATTGAATGATTTGCGACATCTTGAACAGTGTTTTCCCAATAACAGGACGCTCCTGTATGCCATGGCCTTGTGCTTGGAAAGGCTTGATAAACGGGATGAGGCGGTGGGCTTGTGCAACCAGCTTGTGCGGGAGCACCATTACGACAAAGCCATTATTCTGAAGGCACGGCTTATTACCACGCCAAGTGACCCGCCGCCCGGATCACATTCTTCGCATGTGCCTGTTGAAGACCGGTTGGCGTGGCCGTCGTATGCGGATGTGTTTGCTGCCCCGCCATCGGCGGTCAAGCCCGTTGCTCCTGTTTCGGTGTCTGCTTTATGGCGTGTGTGCGCGATTGGGATGATGGTTGTTGCGGCATTAGTATTGCTGCCGCTGTTGGTGGTTGTATTCGCACAGGCCGAGGTTTCTGTACCCGGGGCGTTGCCGACCCTATATCCCGGACGTGTGCTTTTCCTTTCGATTTGTGTGTTTGCCGTGGCCACCATGGTGTTTCTATGGTGTGAAGCCCAAATGGATGCTGTTGTCAAACGTAGCGGTTCACTACGCATCTTTATTGCTGCGGTCTCTGTTGCGGGTTGTAGCGTGTTCCCGGTCATTGGTTGGGTGGCCATGTTGCTGGGTATGTGCAAGGGCCTCGGATTCTCGGCAACAAAAAGTATCGGCATTCTTGTATTTATTGTGGCGATGCAAATGGCATCGTTCTTTGTTATGGCGTATTCGCTGGGTGTTGCGGATGTTTGGAGCATCTATCTGGAGCTGAAGGCGGGCTATGGGTAATATGCCGGGTGGCGCATGCAGAGAGCATCTTTGCGAATGTAATGCGGTGTGTGTGCAGGAGAAGGAGAAACTATTGCCTCTTGGCCAAGCATCTATTTGTTCCGTAAAAACGAATATGGTATAGTTGTGAAGGTATAAAGCAGCAATATCGTTGGTTCTGGCGTACTTATCTTATTCATAGGGGTTTATGATGTTTTTGAACAGGTGCAGGTTAACAAAAATCGTGATCAGGTATTTTTGTCCGTTTGAATGCCCATGTCTTGGCGAGAAGAAGGTATGAACACGCGTGGAAGGCACTAGGCGATGACGGACAATATTCAAGACCTTTGCGGAACCACCATCGGGGAACGGTACAATATCCTCAAAGTCCTTGGTGAAGGTGGCATGGGTGCCGTCTATCTGGCCGATGACAACGACTTGGGCCGTCAGGTGGCCATCAAGGTGCTGCGCCAATCGTTGGTGGATTCGCCTGCTTTGGCGCGACGCCTTGAGATGGAATGCACACTGCTTGCCCACCTGGGGTCGCACGCCAATATCGTCACCCTTTTAGACCGCCAGACGTATGATGACAAAACCATTCTCGTGATGGAATATGTTCCGGGCGAAAACCTGTCGGACATTATTGAGCGCACATTTCAACGTACTCCCTTCAGCAAGGCTAAGGGCGGTCAGCCGAGCAGTGATGTGTTTATGCTAACGCCGCGAAACGCCATCCTTGTTGCGATGCAGTGTCTGAAAGCGTTGGATTATGCCCATAGCCGCGGCGTGTTGCATCGCGACATCAAGCCAAGCAATATCATGGTGCGTGCCGACCATGGCGGCAGTGTTATCGCCAAACTCATGGATTTTGGCATTGCCAAAACATTGAAGGAAAGCTCGGTTGACACCGCATTCACCAGGCTCACGAAAACAGAAGACCGGGCGCCGGGCACACCCGCCTATATGGCGCCGGAGCAGATTGAGCCTGACCGCTTTGGCGAGATAGGCCCCGGTACGGATATCTATGCCTTTGGTGTGATGTTTTTTGAGATGTTGACGGGTAAACTGCCTTTTTCCGGCGGTTTCACGGAACTCATGCATGCCCATACCAATGTGCGCCCGCCCAGCCCGCGTGAGGTTAATCCCCTCATCAAGGCGGAATTGGCCCATGTGGTAATTCGTGCGTTGCAAAAATCCCCCGCCAATCGCTACAAGACGGCAGGGGAGATGCTGGAGGCGCTTGAGGCCGCCGTCGGTATGAGTCCGACCTATGCAATGCAGTCGAAAAAGACCGCCAAGGCAGAAATTGATGCAACCGACGCACCGCAAAAGGGTCGGTCGCAACGGCGGCGTGTACTGATGTTATTGCTGTTGACGACCATTCTGGGCGTTGCCTTCTGGCAGGGATGGACGAATATCTGGTTTGAAGGTGATACCGATGTGTCCGTGGATACCGTCAGCGCTGAGATTACTCCAGAGCAGGCGCGCACCATTGCCATGACACTTAAAGAAACTGCTGATACCGACTTTGTGCGGCGATATGCCAGCCACGAATTAGAGCGGGCCGAACGTGTGCTGCAACAAGCCGATGAGGCGGAGGAGGCGGTTCAACAAATAGAGTTGTATACGGAAGCGGGCAGACTATTCGGCAATGTCCCCGGAATTGCCTATGAGCGCGAAGTGCGTGAACGCGAGGGTCGCGAGCTATCCGCCCAACAAGCGGCCATGGAATGGATTCAGAAATTCGCCCAGGAATTCCCCGAAGCCTGAAAACAGACAGGGTGCGGGCCGCTCCCGCGGCATTTCTTTCCCCTTACACAAGATGGGCTCGGGCATACTCGATGGCGTTGCGGAAAAGCTGAAGTCCGGCGCCTTCTTCGGGCAGGTCTTCACGTGTCCAGGCCGGATGGTTGGTGCGGTCCACAAACGCCTCGGGGTGCGGCATCATGCCGAGGATGCGGCCACTGGGGTCGCAGATAGCCGCGATGTCGCCAGTCGAACCGTTCGGATTCCACGGAAATTCGCCGTTCGCGGAAGTGCCGTCGGGTTTAACGTACCGCAAGACGATCTGGCCATTGGACTCGAGCCGCTGAAGCACATCGTCGTTCTTTGGCACGAACTTCCCTTCGCCGTGCCGCACGGGCAGAGGCAGCCCCTCGATATCCTTCAGCCACACGCATTTCGTGGCGGGCTCGGTCTTCAAATGGACCCATCGGTTCTCGAAACGCCCCGAGTTGTTGTGGGTCAGCGTGGTTTCCTGCGCAAACTGACCATCAAACAGTGGAAGAATGCCCATCTTGACCAGCACTTGAAACCCGTTGCAGATACCGATCATGAGTTTGCCGCTGTCCACCCACGTCTTCAAAGCATCGCCCAATTTGTAACGGAGGCGGTTGGCGAGGATCTTGCCCGA
>SKQZ01000156.1 GCA_007118765.1 Candidatus Hydrogenedentota bacterium | reverse complement strand
CGCCGGTCATGCCACCACGCATGCCGCCCATACCGCCGGTCATGCCGCCCATGCCGCCGCCCATGCCGCCGGTCATGCCGCCCATGCCGCCGCCCATGCCGCCCATGCCGCCCATGCCACCGGTCATGCCACCCATGCCGCCCATGCCACCGGTCATGCCGCCCATACCGCCCATGCCGCCCATGCCGCCCATGCCACCCATCATACCGCCGCCCATGCCGCCCATCATGCCGCCGCCCATGCCGCCCATTCCACCCATACCGCCAGTACCGCCACCAAAGCCGCCGAGGGTGTTGCGCAGGACTATTTTGAACAGCGTTTCTGAACCGGCATTGCGCAGCTCGTAATAACGTGTTTCAAGTTTCTCAAACGATTCGCGCCGGATAATTTGCGGTTTGCTTATCCAGATGAAGCCTGGCTGTGCAGCGTAATCCAATCCCAGAGGACGCAGCAACGCTTGCAACGCTTCCGCCAGCGTAACATTTTTCAAGTTTATGTACGGAACACGTCCATCGGACTTTTCGCCGTACACCGGGTCTACATCCACTTGCGGTGCGCCCGGCTGTTGTTGTTGTCCCGGTTGACCACCCGGCTGGAACGGCTGACGTTGCTGTCCCGGCGGTTGCCCGAACTGGCCCGGCATTCCCGGCGGGGGACCGCCTGCCGGTGGGAAAGCACCCGGCGGGCCTGGCATTCCCGGCGGGCCCGGCTGCGCCGTGGGTTGTACTGGCTGAGCCCGCGGCGGCGGCATAACAGCACGGTTGTCAATTACAATATTGACATCCCAGCTGTCTGCAATAAAGTCCACAATCTCACTAATGTGAATGTCTTCGAACTCAATGCTTACAGGCGACTCGAGGGTCTGCTCAATAGGCGTCAGTTCCCGAATATCTTCATACTCTTCCTCAATTTCCGGCACGGCAAATTGGAACGGCTTAATGCCGCGCGCATCAGCACCTTCAGGGAGCCGTTTCGATTCTTCGATAAAGCTGCGAATCATGGCCCTGTCTTCGACGACGCCTGTCTCGGCCTCCCGGACACGCTGACCATGCGATCCCAATGTTGCCTCATGCAGGCCTTCTTTTGCCATTTTGTTCTCGGGATCAATAAGCAGCACATTGCTATAGATTTCGATGGCCGTGTCGTAGTGTCTGGCTTCCAGATAAAGTTTCCCGTGACGCAGCAACTCATTAATGCGCTCGCGCCTGATTTCTTCGGCAGTCAAATCCATGACGCCGTCGCGCTCACGAAGCAGTTGCGGCTCCACCGTTTCAAAGGTTGGCACCGACTCAACATCAACGCCTACGGCCACCTGATGCAAACGGGCATTGGCTTTTTCTTGAAACTGTCTGGCCTGTTGAAGGTTGGGATCGAGCGCCAAGGCACGGTTAAACTCGGTAAGCGCCTCTCTGAAGAGATCGCGCTTATACAAGTCCACGCCGCGCCGCAAATATAATTCGGCTTCACTCACTACCTCGTCCTGAGAAGCAGCGGGCGCAGGCGTTTCGTCCTCTTGTGGCTGCGCGGGAATATAGGCTGCATCCAGGTCCTGCGCATCAACCACGGCAGGCATCTGTTCATTGTCTGCCATGTCCTGCCCCAGTGCCGGCAGCACGAGCAAACACGCCAAAAGCAAAATACGCAGCAGCGTGATCTTTCGTTCAAGTCCGGTTTTCATTATGGTGTCATCCTCCCGCTGTTTGCGGCACATTACCTTCGTGGCCATGCCAGTCATTTTCTCACGTGTGTCCATTATCAGTTCCGTAGTGTAAAGGGTCTTGCGTATCGTTCGGAATAAACAACAACAGTATCTGTATCTACATTTATCTCCAACACTTCAAACTCTTCGAATTGCTCCCCCGTGGAATACCAAGCGGTTGTACGGGCACTGCGCAATCGCGCGCGCGGATTGCCGCCCACATCCTGGATATCCAGCAGCTGTATGTTCAAGTCTTCCGCACGGACCTGCTCGCCCGATTCCGGACGCGCATCCCGAGAATGATACCAGAACGGGTTACGACTATGAAAGGTCGCATAGGTTCCCGGTACATCCATGGGCGGTCTGGCCGGCGGCTCGCTTGGCAAACCAAGTTCTTCCCGGTACTCCGGCTCCTCCGGCAACTGACGTCTGGGCGGCTGCAATCGCGGCCAATCCGGAGGTGGCGGCGGACTCAGTATCTCATAGACCCGATAGCCTAGCACAAGCACCATGACAACAAGCACCATACGTTCCTTGTTGTCCCAAATCCATGTGCCTATTTTTTGAATCTTATCCATGCGTTCTTATTTCCACCAGAAGGTTGGAATAGCATCCACAACTCCATATTCTTCTTACAGCATTGGCTTCCTAATTCATGTATAACACGTTTCGCCTAAACCATGTCCAGAACCGACGCACAGGCCCCTGCTCTGCTTGTCGGGTCGCCGGCCTGCGTGCCGCCGGGGCGTCACTGGGACGCGTATCTGCAGCCGTCGGTCTGTCCGGCAATTCCGGCGGTTCCCTGTAGTTTGCCTGTGATAATACCATGGCAACGTTCAGTTGCGGCTCAACATCATACGCAATATAGGGATACGTAATTCTCATCCGGTTAACTGTGAAGTAACGCGGCGCCAAACGCAGTTCATCCAGCATTTGGGTTAAATCCCGTGCCGTTATCGTGAAACGCAGTCCTACCGTTTGGAGAGCCAACAGATCCGAGTACGCCGCAGGCACTCTACGCGGCCAGTTCACGATGTTTTGAACACCCGTTACGTTTGAATCCAAAAGAAACTCTGTAAGCGAGTCAGCAAAACTAAGATACATCAAGTTAAGTTGCACATCTTCCATTGTAACATCAGTAGCGGCCCAGTCTTCTTCACGTTGGATGTGAAATGTCTGCCTGATATCCTGCGGGAATCTATCATATCCGCCCATGCGCTCAAAGACTTTGCGATATATATCGGCCACCATCTCATTGGAAACTTCCGTATACCAAAACCGCAGCATTCTTGATTCGTCAGGTGTCACATCAATGTCATACCAGCCGCCAAAATTAAAATAGCCCGCCCGTTCATCACGTGCATTCCGCCACGGCTGCAACTGACTCTGCCATGCTTCAATAAGAATTTCCGGTTCGTATCCGTAAAACGTTTCCTGCAGCTGTGTATAGGTGCGTTCAAGGGTTTCACGCATCGCATCGTCCGACCGGTATCCCTCAAAAATTTCCTTGAAATGAAACTGCCAGACAGCGAACATGCCGCCAAACACCGCGCACAACACGACAACCGCGATTATTTGTTCTTTATACTTCACGTGGCGCCGCCCTCCCGCGCTTGTTGCTCAACGCTTGGCCGCTCCCTTGAGCGTCTCAATCTCACCTCCACCGTAAAGGAATACAACGCCGGGACTCCCGGGCCCACTGTTCGGGCCGAAGCAGTACCGTCCAAGGGAGCATCATATAAAACATCCCAAGGAACACGCGCAACGCTTGCCTGGCTGAAGCTCATTTCTTCTACAAAGAGAAACCAATTGTTAGGCAATTGTCTATAAACGCGTCGCAATTCTTCAAGAAACTCTTGAATCGCCTCATCGGATTCGGCAAAACCATGCACAATCAAGCTATTGGGACGGGGAATGAACAAATCACCTGCCACGCGGTGCGGCCCACGCGCCGTGGCGCGATCGCCGACACCACTGGGTGGCTCAATGCCCGGAAATCCATCCGCCCGCCTGCTTTGTCGGGCGCCTCCCGGCTGATCACCACGTCGCTGCTGCTGTTGCCCTGGTTGGTCATCTCTCCACTGACCGGTTTCTACGGACGAGAACCATATTTGCCGCAAAGGCGGACGTGCATCGCTCACGAGCAAGATTTCGTCCATCCAAAAGCGGCGTGTCAACCGTGCAATATCCAACGCATTGACATGATCTTCAAGGTTTTGCAGCTGTCGTCTGCGCGCTTCCAGTTGGGGCCGGAGCTCCGATTCCGGAACGGGCGCACCGGGACGTATTCTTTGGGCTAATTCCCTGTCATAGGCGCGTATGGCCTGCTTTAACTCTTCGATGCGTTCAAGCACTTGGGCGTTCTCATTCGCCTCCGCCGGTACAAGCGATGCAAATATCAATATCAACGCACAGATGGAAAGTCCCCAGTACAGGGCCTGCTCCTTACGACGCGCTGCGGCCAGCACACGCGGGGGAATGAGGTCCACATCAATGGCGACGGTTTCACAGGTGCGCAGCGCCATGCCCAAGATATCACAGGCCTGTTCGGGACAATCTTTAATGGATTGGGCGGCAGGGGCTATTTCGACATCATTCAGCATCTGCGCAATGCTTACATCCACATCAAGTCGCTGACGCAAGAATGGCACAATATTTTTTAAGCGGGCGCCGCCGCCCGTTAACAACACACGGTTTACTTGACCACCGCCCGGTTGGGATCGGAAATAGGAGAAAGACCGTTGGATTTCCCCGGCCAGCCGTTCGAGTATGCGCCCAATAACCTCTCCCCCTTTGCCGTCACGCTTGGGATCGCCTGTAGGCGCAAATGCACGCTCCCGTTTAATGCGTTCTGCAGATTCAAAATCCATGTTAAAAGCGCCCGCGAGCGCTTTTGTAATGTCATTACCCGCAAGGTTGAGCGGTCTGGTGAACCGGAACTGTCCGCCCCGCTCAATAACAATATCCGTGGTGCTGGCGCCTATGTCAATGAGGGCCACGCACTCGCCTTGGTCGCCAAAACCTTTTTGGTGCTTCACCCAGTTGTAGGCTGCGAGCGGCAACACCTCAACGGAGGATACGGAACATTTTAATGGTGTCAACGGCTCAATATGCTTTTCAACCACATCCACCTTGATGGCCGCCATCATCACGTCATAGCCGCCCTGTTCCGTGCGACTAAGCACCTGGTAATCCATGGCAATTTGATCAAGGCCAAAGGGGATTTGCTGCTGAATTTCGTACCGTACAATCTGGTTTACCTTGTACTCCGGCACAGGCGGCAACGCGCGACAACGGGTAAAAACCGATTGCCCCGGGACACCAAGAATAACTTTTCCCCGCTTGAATTTGGCCGCTTTGAATGCCTGACGCACCGCCTCTACACGCAATTCTTTGCGCTGCTCTTCCTCCAGAGACGGATCAGCATTGTATTCGCTTTGGGCGAATCTGGTGATTTCATAGCCGGTTTTCGTCTTGGCAAGTTCACACACCCGCACAGCACTTGCGCCGATGTCCACCACCAGACGTTTTTTCAGGCCTGACCACAACTTGGCCATATCCGCACCTTATCTATTTTTGCGGCATCTATCCACACAAACCCTTCATGCCGACAAATGCGCACACACCAATCTCTTCCGCTGTTTACTAAAACATGCCTTCCAAGTAAACTCTTGACAAGTATTGTAGTCAACATTAATACGGATGTCAAGTCTTTTCCTCGAAAAAATTATGCACAACAAATCATCATCACAAGCAAGGCTTGTACATTGCCGCACTGCCTCGTGCATTTTCATACCTTACAATGCCGGGTTTTCTGTCTCCCGTGATATCGATTTCACAGCCCTATTCTATATTGTCGGAACTCTCACATGCAAGAAAATTTGTCAACAATTTTCTTGGGCCTCATGGCGACCTTCAAGACTGCAATACCTTGCCGCCCTTTTCGCGTGCCGTCGGCAAACAAAACGCTTCGTTCACCGATGGTGTTGTCATGTGTCTCGGTAATGCATCGCCATGTTCATGCCGCTTGTTATCACACGACCCACCAGTGTAGTATGACACGCTAACTGACAGGGCTTTCTTGGTTCAGCGCCAATCTGCAACCATTTCTTATCAATACGAGGACCTTCATTATCATGATATCGCCATTAAACAAGGCAATACTCACCGTCCTGTTGGCATCTTGCTATTTGATTGCCAGAGCCCAACATTCGCCACCACCGCCTGTTCCAGAAACTGCGGCCGATACACAGTATTCTGCTGAACGGGCATTGGAACATGTCCTGCACATTGCCGCCGAACCCCATCCGGCGGGAAGCACCGCCGCCGATGAGGTACGCGACTATATCATTGCGCAGATAGAAGCGTTGGGCGTTGAGGCGCACCTGCAAGAAGCGGAAATCTACCGGCCTCCCGTCACCTTCTCAACAGTCCACAACGTGCTCGCACGACTCGAAGGCACATCGGAGAGCAATGACGCGGTTGCCCTCATGGCACATTACGATAGTATCACTTTTGGCCCCGGCGCAGCCGATGACGCTGCCGGCGTTGCAGCCATGCTGGAAGCCATGCGTGTATTTCAGAACGGACCTGATTTTAAGAATGACATCATTTTTATATTTCCGGACGGCGAAGAGGGGCGCATGTACGGCGGCACCGGCTTGCGTGGCGCGTTTGCCTTTGTGGAACAACACCCGTGGGCAGCCGATGTACGTGTCGTCATCAATTTCGATGCACGGGGTGTGCAAGGCCCCTCCTACATGTACCAGACCAGCGGCAAAAATGCGTGGTTGATAGAACAGCTCGCCCGTTCCCGTTGCAAAGCCGCCGCCACGTCACTTTCGTATGAAGTGTACGACCGCATGCCTGTGGGCAGCGACCTCACCGCTTTTATAGAAGCGGGGGTTCCGGGATATGACTGTGCGTTTATTCATGGTCTTGAAAAATACCATACCATGCTCGACGCTCCGGAGTATTTGTCACTGGGAAGTCTGCAACACCACGGCGAGTACGCGGCAACACTTGCCCGGCACTTGGCAAACCAACCGCTGACAGGCGCCGCCGACGCCAGCAGCAACTTGGTCTACTTTGATATCCCCGGCAACCGTATCATCCACTACACCGTACAAACGGCCTTGGTGTTTCTCGTGGTGGTTCTCGCCTGTTACCTGGCATTACTGTGGTTTGGCCGTCGTTGCGGCGAGATCACGTGGCGCGGTTTGGGCGGCGCAGCGGGCTTGGGCATTGTGTGGCTGGCAGCCTGTTGCGGTGTGGGCGCTGTGATTATGGTGATCGGGTATCAGGCCCGCGGCATCTACATCCTGTACAGCAGCGACCCATTGACGCTCGGTGCGATGTTGATATGCGCAGGGGCCACGGTGCTGGCATTCAACCGCATAATGGACGCGATGGGCGTTTACAACACGCTGCTGGGCTTTCTTGCGCCGTGGGCATTGGCGCTCCCCCTCTCTTGCCTGTTCATGCCAGGGGCCAGCTACGTGATTACATGGACCATGTTATTTATGTTGT
>SKQZ01000431.1 GCA_007118765.1 Candidatus Hydrogenedentota bacterium | reverse complement strand
GTAAAGTTCGCCATGGGCCGCAGCATGTCACAACCTTGCGACAGGAAGAGCACCAATAATAAAGCCGTTATAAGAGCAACGTTTCTGGTCACAAAAAGACCCTTTCATTTTGTCAACATCACATGGGGTGATCGGTTGGTCGCCGAGCATTATCCACCATGCTAAGTATGCCACATTAAAAGAGTATCCTTCCAACCGCGCAAAAAGTTGCATTACCACGCTCGCCAGCCGTGCCTTTATGTTCACAATAAACCTCCGCCGGGAACGGATGTTTCGCCGGGTTTCGTCGTGAGCCTGAGAAGGTTGTGTCAGGTCTCATGCTGTGTGCAAGGTCGTCCGTTTACAGCGTGTTAAGCAACGCAAAATAGTCCTGCCGGTGCAATTCCCGGACTAACCCGCATATTTCACAAGATTTCTATTGCGCCTGCGAATCTTACACCATATCAGGCACTTTACTTGCCCACCGACTTCGACGTGTACTAACACGCTGTCAGCCGGCGGCCTGCGCAAAGCACCTGCTCTGGCGCAATCTTCACAGGCTCACGACGAAACTTGGTGAAATATCCGGGCTAAAACCACCCGTGCATCGCGCATACCGCCATAACTTCGCATACCACGACAATCAATAAATTATGCCTTCTTTTTCCTACCTGCCGGTATGTTTTTGAGCCATGTTTGTTTATTTTCTTTTCTGGCTTCCCCTCATCGGGAGAGGTATCGTACCGTGAGTGACGGTACAAAGTCACTTTTGTTGAAATCAATTTGACACGGCCCCGGGCTTTAGCATATCATACCGTTTGGAATGTCATTTTTGCCGTACCTTCGTCCTTTCATCGGCACGGATGATTTTCTCGTGTTGAAAGTGTATGCGCAAAGTAGCCGATTGATGCTTATGTTGCCTGCCTTGTTTCCGGCATATTGCACGACTGGAACGCGATTGCCCCCCGTCACGCGCATGAGGTATGGATTGGCGCTCATAGACCTTATTGTTTTAACTTGTTAAGGAACCGTCCAGTGAAACTGCATCCCTCCTTTGAACGTTTCGAGCGGCATGGCCTGTATTCGCCCGAATACGAGCATGATGCCTGCGGCATCGGCTTTCTCTGCACCCTTGATGGTCGCAAAAGCCACGATATCATTACCAACGGGCTAACGATACTGAACAATCTTACGCACCGCGGTGCGTGCGGCTGTGATCCTGAAACGGGTGACGGCTGCGGGTTGTTGGTACAGCTGCCCCATCGTTTTTTCGCCAATGAAGCGGAACGGCTTGGGTTTGCCTTGCCCGCAGCGGGCCGGTATGGCGTGGGCATGCTTTTCCTGCCTCGCGAAGCCGAAACGCGCGCAGCGGCCGAAGAGATTGTCAACGCCACGATAACCGCCGAAGGGCAGACACTCCTTGGCTGGCGGGATGTGCCCCGCGACACGGACAGTATCGGATGGCTTGCGCGGCAGAATGAACCGGTAATACGCCAGGTATTCATTGGGGCGGCAGAGGGCCTTGACGCCGATGTCTTTGAGCGGCGATTGTTTATCATCCGAAAATCCTCGTCGCTCGCGATTCGCATGTTGGCAATGCCCGGCGCAGACACCTATTACGCTCCCAGCATGTCCGCACGCACGATTGTGTACAAGGGGCTGATGCTGCCCGAAGCCGTTGACCGCTATTATCTGGATATGGGCGACCCGTCTTTTGAGTCGGCCATTGCGCTGGTGCATCAGCGCTACAGCACCAACACGCTGCCTTCGTGGCCTTTGGCACAGCCGTTCCGTTTTTTGGCGCATAACGGCGAAATCAATACCTTGCGCGGCAACATCAATATGTTCGCTTCCCGGGAAGAACACTTCGCCACGCCATTGTTCGGCGACGACATTAAAAAGGTTATCCCGGCCCTGACCCCGGGCTACAGCGATTCGGCCATTTTTGACAATGCCTTTGAGATGTTGGTGCGCGGCGGCTATCCGCTCGATATGGCGATGGCCATGATGATCCCCGAACCCTGGCAGGGGCATGAAAGCATGTCCGATGCGCGCAAGGCGTTCTATGAGTTCATGGCCTGTAAAATGGAGCCTTGGGACGGACCTGCTTCCATGACCTTCTCCGATGGTGTGCGCGTGGGCGCCGTCCTTGACCGCAACGGTCTGCGACCCTCGCGGTATTGGGTGACCAAGGACAAACAGGTCGTGATGGCCTCGGAAGTGGGTGTATTGGGCCTTCCTCAGGAAACCATTGCGCACAAGGGACGGCTTGAGCCCGGACGCATGTTCCTGGTGGACACAGAACAACAACGCATCATTGACGATACCGAAATCAAGGAAGCCTTTGAAAAACGCCATCCCTATCGCACATGGCTCACCACCCATCGCCATTCCCTTCCCGAAGGGGAGGACGGTGTTGATACACCGGAACCAACGCCACTGATTGATCGCAAAACGATATTCGGATACACCCAGGAGGACCTGGACATCCTGCTTGCGCCCATGGCACAGGAAGGCAAGGAGCCGACCGGCGCCATGGGCAATGATGCGCCTCTGGCGGTGCTTTCACCCCGACCGCAGTTGCTGTTTAATTACTTCAAGCAGCATTTTGCCCAGGTAACCAATCCGCCCATTGATCCCATCCGCGAAGAAATTGTGATGTCGCTGGAGACCAATATCGGCCATGAGCGCAATTTGTTTGCCGAAAATGCCGAGGACTGTCAACAGTTGCGATTGGCCTCCCCCATCCTCACCAACGCACAAACCGCCCACATTAAGGAATTGAACCAGCCCGGATTCAAGAGCATTGTAATCTCAACGCTGTTCCCCGTTGCAGACGGCGAAAAGGCCGCTTCAACGGCGCTCGACCGGGTGTGTGCCGAGGTGGAGACCGCGGTGGATGCCGGCTGCACGCAAATCATTCTTTCAGACCGCGGCGCTGATGCGTTGCAAGCGCCGCTGCCGAGTTTGTTGGCCGTGGGCGGCGTGCATCAGCACTTGGTGCGCGCACACAAACGTACCCTGTGCGGCCTGATTATTGAAACCGGCGAAGCGCGGGAAGTCATGCACTTTTGCCTGTTGACGGGATATGGCGCAGGCGCCGTGAACCCGTACATGGCCTATGAAATTATTGACGAACTGGTCAACAGCGAAGTGATTGTCGAAGAGACGCCCGGCAGCGCCAAGAAGAATTATCGGAAGGCAATCGAAAAGGGCATGCTGAAGACCATGTCCAAGATTGGCATCTCAACGCAGCACAGTTATCGTTGTGCGCAGATATTCGAAGCGGTGGGGCTGGGCGAGACGCTCATGAACAAATGTTTCACCGGCACCGCGTCACGCATTGGCGGCGTGGGCATTGCGGAAATCGCCCGGGAAACGCTCATGCGACATGCCGCTGCCTATCCGGCCAGAAAATCACACGCGCCGTGGCTCGATCCGGGCGGCGCTTACCGCTGGCGGCGGCGCGGCGAATTTCACCAGTGGAATCCGGAAACCATCGCGGCATTGCAGCATGCCACCCGCCTGAACAGCGGAACCACCTATCAACAGTACGCGAACGAAGTCAATGACCGCAACCGCACGCTGGCCACATTGCGCGGGTTGCTGACATTCAAGAAGGGAACCCCCGTTCCCCTCGAAGAAGTGGAGCCTGCTTCCGAAATCGTAAAGCGGTTCTGCACGGGCGCCATGTCTTTCGGCAGCATCAGCCGCGAGGCGCACGAGACGCTCGCCATTGCCATGAATCGGCTGGGAGGCCGCAGCAACACCGGCGAAGGCGGCGAAGACCCGCGTCGGTTTCTGCCTGATGCGCAGGGGGATTTGCGTCGCAGCGCGATCAAGCAGGTGGCCTCGGGCCGCTTCGGCGTTACCAATGAATACCTGGTCAATGCCGACGAAATTCAAATTAAAATGGCACAAGGCGCCAAACCGGGCGAAGGCGGCCAGCTGCCCGGCCACAAGGTGTTTGAGGAAATCGCGAAGGTCAGATATTCAACGCCCGGCGTTGAGCTTATCTCTCCGCCGCCGCATCACGATATTTACTCCATCGAAGACCTGGCGCAACTGATTCACGACCTAAAAAACAGCAATGTCCATGCAGCGGTGTCGGTGAAGCTGGTTTCCGAGGCGGGCGTGGGCACCATCGCTGCGGGCGTATCCAAAGGCAAGGCGGATTTGGTGCTCATCAGCAGTCATGACGGCGGTACGGGCGCGTCACCGTTGAGTTCCATTAAACATGCGGGACTGCCGTGGGAGCTTGGTCTGCCCGAAACACATCAGGCACTGGTGGAAAATGACCTGCGCGACCGCATCCGGGTACAGGTGGACGGCCAATTCAAAACCGGGCGCGACGTGGCGGTGGCTGCATTGCTTGGCGCCGATGAATTTGGATTCGCCACGGCGCCGCTGATTGTCACCGGCTGTATCATGATGCGCAAATGCCACTTGAACACCTGTCCCGTCGGCATCGCCACACAAGACCCGGAACTGCGGAAGAAATTTGCCGGTAAACCGGAAGATGTAGTTCGCTATTTTCTGTTTGTCGCCGAAGAATGCCGCGCCATCATGGCCGAACTCGGGTTCCGAACAGTGAATGAAATGATAGGGCGCGCCGACATGCTCGAATTTGATCCGCTGCCCGAGCACTGGAAAGCAAGGCATCTTGATTTCTCGAAAATCCTGTACCGCGCAACACCGTGGGAAAATGCAACGCTGTATTGCAGCAAGACCCAGGACCACGGCATTGAGGACGCACTGGATAATCACTTGTTGGAACAGGCCCAGCCCGCGCTTGAGAACAAAACGCCGGTAAGGTTTGCCGTGAAGATTCGCAACGTGAACCGAACCGTGGGCACCATGTTGTCCAGCGAATTGACACGCCGCCATAATCTGGGCATGTATACGGGAACATTGCCGGAGGATACGGTGTGGATTGACTGCGAGGGCGAGGCAGGCCAGAGTTTCGGCGCATTCGCCATCCAAGGGGTGACGCTGAACGTTGCCGGCGAGGCCAACGACTATTGCGGCAAAGGATTGTCCGGCGGCAAACTCATCATCAGACCGCCGGAGAACTGCCCCATCATTCCCGAAGAAAACATCATTGTAGGCAACGTGGCCCTTTATGGCGCCACCGGCGGCGAGGCCTATTTCCGCGGCATCGCAGGCGAACGTTTCTGTGTGCGCAACAGCGGCGCCTGGGCCGTGGTGGAAGGCGCGGGAGACCATTGCTGCGAATACATGACCGGTGGCCGCGCCGTTGTTCTCGGCGCTACGGGACGTAATTTCGGGGCGGGCATGAGCGGCGGCATCGCCTTTGTCCATGACCCCGGCAAGATACTGCCCATGCATTGCAATACAGAGATGGTGGACCTTAAACCGCTTCATGAAAAGAGCGTGCCCGAATTACGGACGATGCTCGAACGGCATGTTCACTATACCGGCAGTTCCGTGGCACAACGCATCCTTGACGATTGGACCGCGCAACTGGACCACTTTGTCCGCGTCATGCCCCGCGATTATGCGCGGGCCTTGCGACAACATCAAGCACAGGAGACAACCAATGCTGCCCGATAAATCACGTGGTTTTATGACGTTCAAACGCCAGCTGCCCGAATACAGACCGCCGGAGGAACGCCGACAAGACTTCAAAGAGTTTGTGAACGCGCTCCCGCCCGAGTTGCTGCAACAACAGGCGTATCGCTGCATGAATTGCGGTGTGCCCTTTTGCCACAGCGGCTGTCCGCTGGGCAACATGATTCCCGATTTCAACGACTATGCAAAAGACGACCGCTGGCTTGAGGCGCTTGAAATACTGCACGCCACCAACAATTTCCCCGAGTTTACGGGGCGCGTATGTCCGGCGCCATGTGAAAATGCCTGTGTACTGGGCATTAACGAACCTGCGGTCACCATCGAAATACTCGAACGGGAGATTGCCGACCAGGGCTGGGCGCGGGGCCTTGTCAAGCCGGCGCCGCCGGAAACACGCACCGGCAAAAAGGTGGCCGTGGTGGGCGCAGGGCCGAGCGGCCTGGCCGCAGCACAGCAGCTGAACAGGGCCGGACACAACGTGGTGGTTTACGAGCGGGCGGACGCGCCCGGCGGCCTGCTTACCTACGGCATCCCTAATTTCAAACTGGACAAACAACTCGTGTTTCGGCGTGTGGAGCAGATGGAGCAAGAAGGGGTTGTATTTCGGTATAACGCCGATGTGGGCGGCAATGTGCCGCTTGACGAATTGGACGGGTATGACGCCGTCCTTATTGCCATCGGCTCCACGAAACCACGTACCTTCGAAGACCTGCAGATCCCCGGCTGGGACCTCAACGGCATTCATCCCGCCATGGATTTTCTGACACAGCAGACACGTCGCGTACTCGGCAAGACAGTGGACGCGCCCGAGATTCTGGCCACCAACAAGAAGGTGGTGGTGGTTGGCGGCGGCGACACGGGCTCGGATTGCGTCGGCACATCAATACGCCAGGGCTGTGCCTCCGTTTTGAATATCGAGCTGTTCCCCAAGCCGCCGGAAGCACGCGCCGTAGACAACCCGTGGCCGCAATGGGCCTCTATCCTGCGCACCTCCTCCAGCCATCAGGAAGCGCCCGAAGGGGATTGCCGCGAATGGTGCATCAATACCAAGCACTTCGAGGATGATGGCAACGGCAATGTCTGCGCCCTGCATGCCGTGCGCGTTTCGTGGAGCGAACCGGACGAGACCGGACGACGCACCATGACGGAAATCCCCGGCTCCGAAATGCGCATTGAGTGTGATCTGGTGCTCTTGGCGATGGGCTTCACACAACCCGAAGCCGACCGGTTTGTCGAAGGGCTTGACATTGAATTCGAAAAGAACCGGTTTGGCAAGGCCATCAAGGCAAACAGCGCCTATCAAACCGACAACCCAAAGGTTTTCGCCTGCGGCGATGCGCGACGGGGACAGTCTCTGGTGGTGTGGGCCATTCAGGAAGGCCGTGAAGCCGCCCGTGCCATTGACCTCAACCTTATGGGCTATACGGACCTGCACGCCGCCAATGTATTCCTTCACGAGGCCATACGCTCGCAATATGCCGAAGAATAAGTGACCCGCATATAACACCGGGTTTCATTGTGCGCTATAGGGGGCAATTCCCCGAAAAGGACGGTGGCAATGAAACGCAATGGCATGTGCGGTGGTCATCATGTTATCGTTGGGACACGTCGAAGTCGGCGGACAAGCAAGGCGCCTGAGAAGGCGTAAAGTGTGCAGGCCAACAGAAAG
>SKQZ01000241.1 GCA_007118765.1 Candidatus Hydrogenedentota bacterium | reverse complement strand
GTGAGCCTGTGAAGATTGCGCCAGAGCAGGTGTTTTGCGCAGGCCGCCGGCTGACAGCGTGTTATTACACGTCGAAGTCGGCGGGCAAGCAAAGTGCCTGATATGGTGTAAGATTCGCAGGTGCAACAGAAATCTTGTGAAATATGCGGGCTAAGCCCATGCCGTTCTCGCGGTTTATCCTGTGAATCCTGTTTTGCTATGCTATGGCCTGTGCATGGGGCGCTTCTACATTGTTTAACAAAGGAACTGAATGTCATGACTGTTCATTTTTATAATTCGCTTACGCGACGCAAGGATCCCTTTGAACCGATTACTGCCGGCAAGGCGGCCATCTACACATGCGGTCCCACCATATACAACTTCGCCCATATTGGAAATTTCCGTGCCTATATGTTTGAAGACCTGTTGCGTCGTTATCTCATGTTCCGTGGATACGACGTGAAGCATGTGATGAATCTCACCGACGTGGAAGACAAACTTATCCGTACCTGCAGGGAAACGGGCAAATCACTGAAAGAACTCACCGAGTTCTATGCACAGGCCTTTTTTGAAGATATTGATACGCTGGGCATCCTGCGCGCCCATGCCTATCCCGCCGCCACCGACCATATCCCGGAGATGGTGGACATGATTAAGACGTTGCGCGAAAAAGGCCATACCTATGAAGCCAAAGGCAGCATCTATTTCAAACTGAGCACGTTTCCCGACTATGGTGCGCTTAGCCATATTGACGCGGACACACTGCGTACGGGGGGCAGCGGCAGGGTGGATGCCGATGAGTACGAGGCGGAAGAGGCGCGAGATTTTGCCTTGTGGAAAGCATGGGATGAAGACGACGGCGAGGTATTCTGGGAAACGGAGTTGGGCAAAGGCAGACCCGGCTGGCATATCGAATGCTCGGCCATGAGCATCAAGTATCTTGGCAATCATTTCGACATTCATTGCGGCGGCATTGATAATATGTTTCCCCATCACGAGAATGAGATAGCACAGGCGCGTTGCGCCACGGGACAGCCCTTTGTGAATTACTGGCTTCATTGTGCGCACCTGATGGTGGACGGACGCAAAATGTCCAAGTCGCTCGGCAACTTTCATACGCTGCGCGATCTCCTTGAAAAGGGCCTTGATCCACGGGCGATTCGGTATACACTGCTGGCCACCCATTACCGACAACCCGCTAATTTTACATTTGAGGCAGTGGAAGCGGCGACGCAGGCGTTGCGCCGCATCCGTGATTTCCGTATCCGTCTTGCCGAAACAACCGGCGAGGGCGATGCCCTGCAAGAAGAATGTGCTGCCTGTGAGAAGGCGTTTGTCCGGGACATGGACGACGACTTGAACATTTCGGGCGCATTGGGCGCCGTATTCAATTTTATTCGCGATGTGAACAAAAAACTGGATGCGGGAAGCGCAGGTCGCGAGGGCGCCGACAATGCGCTGGCCCTGCTTGATCGTCTTGATGCCGTAACAGGTGTGTTTGCAGAGGCTGATGAGGAGGCGGCGCCCCAGGAAATACTTGATCAGGTGGCCGCACGACAGGAAGCGCGTCGTAACAAGGACTTTGCCGCTGCCGATGCCATCCGGGACGCGTTGTTGGAGGCAGGCTGGGTTATTGAAGATACCCCGGACGGCGCACGGGTAAAGCGCGCTTGACCCGCATGTTGCCAAGTTTCGTCGCGGTTGTCTGCCGAGTGCATGATCTGCCGTGCGCTATGCAGGCGTAGCAAACCAGTGACGAAACAGGTCAGGGCCGTGATACCCGTTTGAAAAGCAACCGCAATGTCACGCTGCCTGCGCGTACCAAACGGTGTACCAGCGACCGCAGCAACCACCCGACATTGCTTTCGCTTGGCATGCCCAAACTGCGCTTGGCCAGCCCGTCCGCCGCACAAAGCAGACAGAGCGATGTGGCGCCCACCTGTACAATATCGCCTGACCGTGCAATACGCGCCCGCACCATGCCGGAACGTTTGCCGTTGATATACACCAGCGCCCCGGCAATGCTGCGTATCCGGTAGCCGCCCGAGACAACGGTCACCCGGGCGTGCTTTGGCAGAATCTTCTTGTCAAAATGAAGGAATATGTCGCAGTTGGTAGCGGCGCCGATGGTGATAGGCGTACGCATGATGGGGAATGCTACGCCGTCTTCAGGACCATTAACCACCACAAGCCTGTCAGTATATGCCTCGTTCATGATTCTTCTCTCCTCCATCGGCGTGCTTCATCGTCGTCAACGCGGCCCCGTACGAATGTAAGGCGCCCCTCATTTTCCATCACATTGATCACGTCGTCGGGACCGAAGGTGTTGTTCAGGAGTAGTTCGCCGATGGGCACGATTACTTCCGTATTCACTACATGCGGCAGCTCGCGCACGCCGTATTCATCACAACAGCTCTTCTCAATCAGATGTTCGTAAGCGCGTTGATACATGCGCAACCTGATGCGCTTTTCCCGTAGTTGTGCGCGGAACTTGTTAACCTCCAGTCGTAAAATGCTGCGGACATCCTCGTCAAGCAACGGGTGAAAGGGGACAACCGCATCAAACAGGGTGATGCACTCAGGGGGAAAATGGGTGCGCAACAGTTTGATCAACGACGACTGCGGGTTTCTTTCATCCGCATTGCAGAGGATATCCGCTCCCACATTCGATACCAAAACAATAATGCAGTGTTTCAAACTGATTTCGAGGTCATTGCTGTCCCCCGGCCGTCCCTTGGTGAATAGGGGCAACAAAGACTCAAAGGCTTCGGTGTGCGCCGCTTCGATTGCATCAAACAGCACTACGGAGAAGGGCGGCGTTTCCATAATGGCCGCCAGCATCTCCTGTTCTCCGGCAAAGGATGTCATGTCAAACGAGACCAGATGATTGGTCGATCCGAACAAATGCTCCGCCAACAATCCGGCAAGATGCTTCTTGCCTACGCCGGGCGGCCCCAGAAACAGCAGTATTGCGTCCGGTCTGTTTGAAGCGGCGGCATTTGTTGTTGAGTGCTTTATTGCGGCAATGGTTTTGGCTATCGCCTGGTCCTGGCCAATCAGGCGTTTCTTGATCATCTGTTCCACGCCGCCAAGATGGATGCGGTCTTCATGGAGCATATAGTCCACGGGCACGGCGGCCATCTGGCTTACGGTCATGCGTATGTCCTGTGGCGTGACGGTTGCGGTTGCCGATGCACTGCTTGGCTCATTTTGTTGGTGTTGGCTGGTGGCATGGGCTGTCTGTCTCAGGCGCGAACGGGCACAAGCCCGGTCAAGGACATCTATTGCGCTGTCCGGCAGACAATGATGGGGGAGATGGCGCTGTGCAAGGGAAATGGCCGCTTCCACACACTGCGGGGCGATATGAACACGGTGGTATTTTTGCAGTGCAGCCAGCATTTGCCGCACTACGGCCGTCGTGTCTTCGCCGGACAACTCGTTTACGCGTATCATCTGAAACTGATTTTCGAGCTCCGGGTGCATAACCACAAGTTTGCGGTATTCTTGAGTCGTCGTAGCGCCGATGCAGCGTATTTCGCCATGGCTCAAGATCGGTTCCAATACGTTTGTTATGCCCGGCACATTGGCATCTGTCGGCGCGGCGCCCATGCCGAGGTGCGCGTTGTCAACAAACAACACTGTATCCGGCTTTCCTTTGATGTATTCGACTAACTGCAGCATGTTGGCCTCGGCAGTGGCGCGATACTGGGTGTGATGCGTCATGGCCGTTACGTCCAGTTCAAGGATGTCAAAAGCGGGCGTAATGGCTTTGTATTGCTTCCCCGCGACAATATCGCAGGCGAGCCCGGTTACAATCTGCGTTTTGCCGACTCCCGCTTCGCCCACCAGCATGACGCTGTTTTTGTTTTTCCGCGACAATACCTGCACGATCTCCGCGGTTTCAGTGTCGCGTCCAATCGCGGGCATCATCTTGCCTGCACGGGCCAGTGCAGTGAGGTCGTGAACGGGTAATCGTGAGAGAACATTCGCGGTGTCCGTGTTGTCCGTGGGCGGTGTTGTACCCGTGGCGGGTTTTGCGCTTAGTTCGCCAAACAGCATCGCCACACACGCTGTTCGGTCGTGTCCCATGGCATCCATAACCCGGCTCGGCGCCGCCAAATCATCCATGAGTATTGCCAGCAGCAAATGGGCCTCTCCGGGTGTGCCGTGTCGCCAGCGCTCGGCCAGTTCTGTCGCCTGCCGGAGCGCGGCCATACAACGCGGGGTATGGCCCAAAGCAGTGCGTTCCGGGCAGGTCCCGTTTTCCCACGCTGTGCGCTCCACTTCACGCGCCACCTGCTGCAGGATGGCGCCATGCTGCTGCCGGAATGCATCGGATAACGCTATGCCACGGCGCAGCATAGCGCTAAACACGTGTTCAACACCCAGGTGACCATGTTTCTGCTCTTTGCTTAATCGCAAGGCGTCCTGCAGTATTGCGTGGACTTGTCCGGGCAATCGAACCAGCATGTTGTCTCCAGTGTACGGGTTATAACGGGTGTTTCTTATTGCGTGCGCTGTTGCTCCATTTCACGCAGTTTATCATCAGCCTGTCGGTCGCCTACATTGAATTCCAAGCGGCCGTCGCGTTCCATCACATTTATGACGTGGCCAAATCCCACCTCGTTCTTCTTAATCATTGCGATGATGGGTTTTGTAATCTCCGTTTCAACCAACCGGTGCAGTTCATGTGCGCCGGACGCGGGCGAGAATCCCTTCTGAATACAGTATTCATAGGCCCGTTGATACATGCGGACGCCGATGCCTTCTTCTTTTATGCGACGGCGCAGCGCATTGATTTCGAGGCGCAGGATACTTTGGATATCCTCCGCCAAAAGCGGGTAAAAGGGGATGACATCATCAACCGCGTTGAGCAACTTCGCGTCAAACTGCTGCCGCAATGTAGCCATCAACATTTCTTCAGCGTCCATGTTGTTCGCTGGAAACAGCGCCTTGCCGTGAACACAAACCGTCATGATAATGACGCAATTCCGGAAAGAAATCCGGCGCCCCTGCGTGTTGCGCAACTGACCGGTTGTGAGCATTTGCAACAACAACCGCAGAATCCTGGCATGTGCTTTGTCAATGTTCTCCAGCAACAGAACGGAATAGGGTTGGCGCCTGATGCTTTCCAGCAAACTTTTCTCATGTTGACTTTCATCGGCATCCAGAGGCGCATCAAGCAATTCGACGACGGTATTGGCATCGGCATAGCGCCTCATGTCAAAGCGTACCAAGTGCTCTGCAGAGCCATACAGAAACGCCGCAAGCAGTCGGGAAAAATGTGTCTTGCCAACGCCCGGCGGCCCGGCAAAGAGGAAAACGGCCATCGGACGCCGTGCGCCATAATTTGAGGTTAATGCGTTCTTGGATCCTGTCGTTACCACCCGTGACACGGCTTCTTCCTGTCCAATTAAATTGTGATTGAACATTCTTTTCGCAGCGCCCAACTGTGCACAGGCCGCGCCGATCATTTCCGCAATCGGGACGCCTGCCGCCCGACTGACAATCTTGCGCACCTCATGAGGCGTCACGCCTGTCTCAGCCCCCCCGACGGCGGTGCTCTTGAGCGCGTCGGGCTTCTTTTTCATGACCGTTTGTTTCAGGCTGAATCGCGCACAGGCCTGATTGAGTATGTCAATCGCCTTGTTGGGCAGACAGTCATGGGGGAAGTAGCGTTCTACAAGTGTCACGGCGGCATCAGCCGCCTGGGGGGTAATACGCACCAGATGATGCTGGGTCAGCGAGGGAACAACACGTTTGAGTACTTTCTGCGTGCCCGTGTCCGACAGTTTGTTGATGCGAATCATTTGGAAATGCTGTTCAAGCGCCGGGTGCGTGCCAATAATGCGACGGTAGGCATGTTCTCTGGTGGCGCCGACACATCGAACCTCGTCATTGTACAGCATGGTTTTAAGGTCTTTCAGTACCTTGCTTTTGGGGCTGTCGTCTTCGTGCGCTTCAAACAACAGATGGGCATCATCAATAAAAAGGATGGTGTCTTTGGCATCGCTAAGTGCGGCGACAATGCGCCATAATGCCTCTATCAACCGGTCGGTCTCAGCAGTATCCACCAGAATCGGCGCCAGTTTCAGTTCGATGATGGTGAAGGACGGAAAAGAAGGAGACTCCTCCTGGGATTTACCAATGGCAAATGGAAGGCCTTCGATAATCTGGGTCTTGCCAACGCCGCTTTCCCCAACCAGCATGACGTGATGCTTCTGTTGCCGCAATAATGCCTGTAGTATTTCCGCGATTTCCGGCTCACGCCCAAAAGCAGGGTACAACTCGCCGTATCGCGCCATTTGCGATATGTCGCGAAGCAGTACGTCCAACGCCACGGACGCATCAATATCGAGTGTCACCGCAAGGTTGGTAATGGCATCCGAATGGCTTACAGAAGAGTGGTCGCGTACCACACTGTCCGTGGCACACAGTTCTTGAAGCAGTAATGCGTTGCATGCCGTACGGTTAATGTCTAGCGCATCCATCACCCGGCTTGGGGCGGAGAGGTCATCGCTCAAAATCGCCAGCAATACATGCCCTTCATTAGGGGCAACATGTCCGTGTTGCATGGCCAGCTTGGTCGCGTTCTGGATGACGTGGGCACACCGGGGCGTACAGAAAGCGTCGTGCGGGGCAATATGGGGCATGCCCCGCCAGGTTGTGCGCGCCACAATGCGCAACACGTCCATCAAAGCGCTGCCATAGTGCTTTTTGAAAACCGGTGGAAGCACATCGCCATGTTCGAGTACGGCACAGAATAGATATTCCACGCCCACATAAGGGCGTCCCAATCCGGCGCTTAGTTGCAACGCCTCTTTGAGCAGTGCCGTTACCCTATTGAACGCTTGAAATTGCATACACCCCTTCTCTGCAAACCAACGCGGGCGGCGCCCGCAACCCGGTCACCGTTCCCGCTTTTGAGGAAATAGCTCGTAGGGCATCAATGCCACAAACCACCGCCGTCATTCTTCGCATAGGGGTTATGAAGCCACACAGATACTTTGCACCCGCATGAGCAACCCACTATAAGTGGCATTATAATAGTTGCCGGGGCTGTTTACAACCTTATGCACGGGTAGCGAAATACATGGATCTCGTCCGCCCGGATGCTGTAGACATCGGGCGGCGCGGCCTTATTCTGTGCTGATAAACTTCGCGACGCCTCTTGCACGAGCAACAATACTGCCGTTCAGGTCGGCAGCCATTGTTCCCTCATGTCGGCGCGTAACGATCACTTGGGCTTGGATATCCGTTTGTGGTGACATC
>SKQZ01000010.1 GCA_007118765.1 Candidatus Hydrogenedentota bacterium | reverse complement strand
GTGTTTTGCGCAGGCCGCCGGCTGACAGCGTGTTATTACACGTCGAAGTCGGCGGGCAAGCAAAGTGCCTGATATGGTGTAAGATTCGCAGGCGCAACCCCGCCACGGCGGGGTGAAATATGCGGGCTAGAAGACGTACAGGAGAACCTGTGTTGTGGAACATAGGGTGTAACGATTGGCACGATCAGGCCGACCGTAATAAACGATAGGAGAGCACAATAATGACAGTATCCAGAAGAGATTTTCTCGGCGCTTCGGCGGCAGCGGTTATGGCGGCGGGCGCCATGACACGAAAAACCGTATTTGGCGCGAACGACCGCATACGCGTATGTGTGGTGGGCATCAATGGTCAGGGCAACGCCCATATTCGTCATATTACCGAAACGAGCGGCGGCGAGGTAGTGGCCTTGTGCGACGTTGACCAGCGGGTGCTGGAGCGCCGCGCCAGTGAACTTGAAGAAGTCACCGGCAAAAAGGCGGCACTGTACCGGGACATCCGCGACGCGCTGGCCGACGATTCCATTGACGCCATCAGTATTGCAAGCCCCAATCACTGGCATTCGCTGATGACCATTTGGGCCTGTCAGGCGGGCAAAGACGTATTCGTGGAGAAGCCCTTGTCCCACAATATCTGGGAAGGGCGTCAATTGGTGGCCGCAGCAGAACAGATGGGCCGCGTGGTGCAGCATGGCACCCAGTCGCGATGCGATTCCATGTTGCGCCGCGACATACAACTGATACATGACGGGTTCATCGGCAAAATTTCCCACTCGCGCGGCTATGTATACAAGAACGGCAACCGCCATCCCATAGGCCACGGCGAGCCGACGGATCCGCCCGGATTCCTTGACTGGACACTGTGGCAAGGCCCTGCAAAGGAAGCGCCCTTCATGGTCAAGCGAGATGTTGATCCGCGCACCGGACACCATGTGCATTATGACTGGCACTGGTTCTGGAAATATGGCAATGGCGAGATTGGCAATCAAGGCGTGCATGAAATGGACATTGCCAGCTGGGGCCATAACCGCAACACGTTGCCAGTCTATGTGCAAAGTACCGGCGGGCGCTATGCGTGGGACGACGACGGCGAAACACCGAACACCCAGGCCACGGCGTTCCGCTTTGATGACGGTTCCATGATCACTTTTGAAGTGCGCAATCTCGGTTCCTTCCATGAGGCCGACGGACGCGCCTGCGGCAATAGTTTCTTTGGCGAGACAGGCTATTATGTCCGGCGCAGAGGGTTCTTCGATTATGACAACAACCCCATCGTCGTGGAAGACCCCAAACCGGCGCCAATAGACAGGTTCACGGCATTTTTTAATGCCATGCGCACCCGCAATCCCGAAGATAACATGGCGCCGCCCCTGGACGGGCATATCTCTTCGGCCATGTGTCACATGGGCAATATCGCCTATCGCATGGGACGCTCCCTCGAGTTCGATCCCGAAACCGAGCGATTTCTTGACGCGGATGCCAACGAGCTGGTGTCCCGTGAATATCGCGACGGCTTTGAAGTGCCGCAACTCGCCTGAACATATCCATAGCCGCCATTAGGCAGGCAACAACGATAAAGCAACGCAATGATACTGGCCCGCAGCGTTTCACGTTGCATCCGGCGTAACAAAACAGGGCGGGAGCGTGACTGTGATGAAACTTACTGTGTTGGGCGGTTGTGCTGACATGGCGCGTCCCCTGTTCCCGTTGCTGCAACAGAGCGATGTGTTCCATGAAGTTGTGATTGCGGACATCAACAGCGATGCCGCAACGGCGTTGGCCGATGCTTATGGCGATAAATTTTCCGCCCGACGGTGTGACGCCACGAATGCCGACGCGGTAACGGCATTGCTGCGCGACTGTGATGTGGTCGCCTGTTTTGTCGGCCCCTTTTATCGTTTCGAAAAACCATTGGCGCAGTGTGCCATATCGGCGGGCGCCCATTACGTTTCCATTGCAGATGACTACGACGCCTATCTTGATGTGATAACGCTCGACGAATCGGCGCGTATGGCGGGCGTAAAGGTGCTTACCGGTTTCGGCAACTCGCCGGGGATCACACAATTACTGGCGCGCATGGGCTACAACGCGTTGGAAACTGTTCGCCGCATACATGTGCATTGGTGCGCGGGCGCAGGCGAAACCGTCGGCGTGTCCAATTTAACCCATTTGTTTCACATTTTCAACGGCGCCACTTTGCAATGGCAAGACGGCCGCGAAGTGCGTGTTAATACGGGCAACGGCAAAAAGCGTGTTTCCTTTCCGGAACCCATAGGCGACGCCCATGTGTACTATACCGGACATGCTGAATCGGTATCGCTGCCGCGCAACCTGCCCGGGCTTCAGGAAGTGACGCTCCACGGGGGCGTAAAACCGCATTATATCGTCACGTTGTTAAAGGTCATGCAACGACTGGGGGTGTTGAACAGCCATAAACGACGCGCCGCGCTGGCACGGTTTTTCCATGGACTGGCACACTGGTTTCCCGCGGGCGGTTACGACAAATCTGTTGGCAGAGTGGATGTCGTGGGAGAAGAAGACGGTAAAAGCGTCACCTTGTCCTACACCTATGTGGGACCTATTGCCGCAATTACCGCGCTCCCGACGTTTCTCGCCGCAACATGGTTGGCCTCGGGCAGATTTGACCATAAGCCCGGCGGCGTATATGCGCCGGAGGCGCTGTTGGATGCGCCCGATACGTTTATTGACGAACTGCGCACGCTGGGCGTGGACATTCGATGCTGAATTTAAGACGGCATCTTGTTTTTTGTCTCCACCGCCGCAACATGCTATTATGAACGCCTCGTATCGTAACTACAGGCGCATTATCGTATGGGCGCCGGGAACCATTTACAGGAAAGGGAGTTTGTCATGAGAAACGTTGTTGTTGTGTCTGCTGTCAGAACCGCCATAGGTACTTTTGGCGGCACATTAAGCAATTATCCCGCGCCGAACCTGATAGGACTTGTGGTGCGCGAGGCGGTGGACCGCGCGGGCGTGCCGCCTGAATTGGTGGGTGATGTGGTTGTGGGCCAGTGCATGCAACGCATGGACGAAGGGCCGTCGGGACGTCTTGCGGCGTTACACGCCGGTTTGCCAATTGAGGTGCCCGGCGTAACCATCCATCGCAACTGCGCCTCCGGCATGCAGTCGGTCGTGTATGCGGCACAACAGATCATGTTGGGCGACATGGATGTGGCCGTGGCGGGCGGCGTTGAAGTGATGAGCCGTGTCCCCTATATGCTTAACGATGCGCGGTGGGGCAAGCGCATGCAACATGGCCAGATGATGGACGGCATCTGGGCCGGTCTTACGGACCCGTGGTGCGGGTTGATCATGGGGCTGACCGCCGAGAACCTCGCCGAAAAATACAATATCTCCCGCGAGGAGCAGGACGAGGTGGCCCTGCGTTCGCATCACAATGCGGAGGCGGCGACTGCGGAAGGACGTTTCAAAGAACAGATCATGAAGGTGGAGATTCCCCAGCGCAAAGGCGATCCCGTCGTTTTTGACAAAGACGAGCACTTCCGACCGGGGATGACCATAGAGCAGTTGCAGCGCCTGAAGCCGAGCTTCAAAGAAGGCGGCACTGTCACCGCCGGGAACGCATCCGGGATAAATGATGCGGCGGCGGCGCTGACCTTGATGTCAGAAGAGAAGGCGAAAGAATTGGGAATCGCCCCCATTGCACGGTTGCGCGGTTACGGCATGGCCGGCGTGGAACCGGAGCTGATGGGGTACGGCCCGGTACCGGCCACCCGACAAGCGCTTGAACGCACGGGGCTGAAAATTGAAGACATGGAACTGGTGGAACTAAACGAAGCCTTTGCCGCGCAATATCTTGCCTGCGAAAAACCGTTGGGCTTGAATCGCGAAATCACCAATGTCAACGGTTCCGGCATCGGGCTGGGCCATCCCGTGGGCTGCACCGGCGCACGCATCATTATCTCCTTGTTGTATGAGATGAAGCGCCGCGGCAATAGCCTTGGCTTGGCTACATTGTGTGTTGGCGGCGGCATGGGCCAGGCGAGCATTTGGGAGATGTGGTAGCCCGCATATTTCACAAGCTTTTTGTTACGCATGCGTATGACTATAACGGGAACAGGCTGTTTGTCTGTTCCCGTTTTCTTTTGGTGCCGAACGGAACGGAACCTGCCGGGTATGCGTCACAAAACGTGCGCAGGATGGTATACTATAAGAAAGGAGTTTGGCTGAAAAGTTTTGGAGTCAAGCGCCTGTTCTTTTTCATAGATCGCAGAATATGAAACCGCGGCCATACTGTCGCGACATGGTGTCGAATAGTAGCGATACAAAGGTGACCCCCATGAAATCCCACGTATTTCGTTTGAGCATCGTACTTGTGTGTGTTCTGCTTGCCGTCGGTTGTCCGTGGCAGCGCCCCGAGCCCCCCAATGGGGATGAAGGTGAAGGGGAAGTGACTACTGAAGGCGAAGCGCCGGAAGAGGGGGAACAGCCGGAGGAGGGCGAAACGCCGGAAGAGGGGGAAGGATTGTTTGAAGGCGAGCCGGGAGAAGGCGAACCGGAAGACATCACCTTTACCAGCGCCGATACGAGCAATTTCTACCGCAATGATTTAGAGACCGAGGAGCCGGTCATGGTGGAGGACGAAGAAACGGACGGCGAAGACCGCGAACTGGTGGAGCCTGATGTTATTCGCCGTGCCGGTGATTTGTTGTTTATATTGAATCAGTACCGGGGCCTGACAATCACCGATTTGGCGCAGGAAACCGTATTGTCGCAAACCATCACCCACGGGCACCCCCGTGATTTGTATCTTGTTGACGACCGTGCCTATGTGCTCGTCAGTTTTGCCCGTGATGTAACATACAAGCACGATCTCTTGCACGTTACCTATGGTTCCAAGATTTATGTGTTCAACATTGCCGATCCGCTGGATGTTATCGAAGAGGCCGTATTCCATTTCGAAGGGGATTTGGTAGACAGCCGCATGGTGGGCGACATCATCTATGCTGTTTGCAGCGATCACACCTACTATCCGGTTGCAGACGAAGACGGCGACACGGTGGTCATGGAAGAAGCGAACAAGTCCTACGGCGCAACGTGGGCGATCAGCGTCAATATCGCTGATCCGGAAAACGTCGCCATTGCGGACAGACAACATTTCCCGGGATACGGCAACCTGATACAAGCGACGGAATACGCCATATTCAGTGTAAGCGGCAACTGGGATGCAGGTTGGGAAGAGTACGTGAGCACCATCCAATACATTGACATAACCGATGCACAGGGCCGCATCGAGATGCGCGGCGCCGCCCACGCGCCGGGCCATATGGCGGACAGGTTCAAGATGGATGCATGGGACGGCGCGTTGCGTGTGGTGACGAACACATGGCGTCCGCAACGGGAAACTTATGTCACCACCTTCGATATTACCGACCCCGACCGTATGGCCCAACTTGGGCAGACACGCTTGGAAAGCGCTTCCGGCGAGAATGTGTTCGCCACACGTTTTGACGGGCCCATGGCCTATATCGTTACCTATTTGATGGTGGACCCGCTGTTTGTGGTGGACCTGTCGGATCCTGCCAACCCCGAGGTGAAAGGCGAGCTGAAGATTCCCGGCTGGAGCACCCATATTGAGCCGCGCGGCGACCGCCTGATTGCCCTGGGCGTGGACGACGAAGACGGGCGGCGCGTCATGGTGAGCCTGTTCGATGTCAGCGACCCTTACAATCCCACCCGCATTGCCTATGAAAGTTTCGGGGAAAACTGGTCGTGGTCGTCCGCGTATAGCGACGTGAAAGCATTCACGGTGTTGGACGATATGCTGTTGGTTCCCTTCAGCGGCTGGTATTCCGGCAGTGGCGGGTATAACCGGCTCCAATTTGTTTCGTGGACACGTGACTCGCTTGAAACACGGGGTTACGTGGACTTACAGGGGCGGCTGCTGCGGTCGTTCCGCAGCGACGGCCTCTATTACGCGGTGACACAGGAGCAGCTGGCGGTTATTGATGGCAGCAATCCGGAACGGCCGGAAGTGGTCAACAGCGTTGTCTTGGCCGAGAATATCGTGGACGTGGCACTTCTGTCCGAAGACTGGCTTGTGGAGGTCATCTCCCGCCATGATCACGGCGACACCCTGTTGCGCGCGGTGCATCCCGAACTTGATGTTGTGGGCGGTGATGTTGCGGTGCCTGTGCCTCACGTATCGAACGTGTTTGTCTGGCACGACGCGGTGGTGGTCTCGGCCACTGTTTATGAATATGAACCGGAGTACAAGGCATACTATTTGGTGCTGTTGGTTGACTTTGCCGACCCGACCGCGCCGAAGATTATTGACCGGTGGCAAGTCGCCATGACGCCATGGTGGGGCGGCTGGTGGTGGTATCGCGGTCCGATATTGGATGAACCCATGTTGGAAACTGGCAAAGGCATGCCCATCTACGGCTGGTGGGGACATGATGCCGGAAACGCGTGGTTGGCAGGCGATTATCTGGTATTGCGCGGCACACGGGATACCTACGACATCGTGTATGGCAATGAGAGGGCTTGGCAGGGTCTCGCCCTGGTGGATTTGGCCGGGGCCGACGAGATCGCCTATGTGGGGCTTGGATATGAACATGTCGCGAAGGTGGACAGTGCGGATGGCTTGGTGCATATTTCCACTAAGCGCGCGGTTGGCCGGGACGATCAGCAGCGCAATATCTGCGCTTATTTCCTGCAACTCCTTAATCCGTCCACGCTGGAAATGAGCCGCACCGTCAATGTGCCGGGAGTGTTCTCCCATCGTCTTCCGGGCACGCAGCGCTTGATTTTTGAAGACACCCAATACGTTCAGGATTGGCAGACGATTACCATATTACGCAGCACGGAACTGGTTGGCGCCACGGTACGGCTTGTTGATTCCCTTCGACTGCCCATGGGCTATTGGACATTGATGGCCGACGGCGCAAACCTGTTTTACAGCGGCTACAACCGGAACTACGATATTCGTGACGATGAAGTATCGGACACGCCGGTTAGTTCTGATAACAGGTCGCTATCATGGGCCTATGTCGTCGGGACGTGCAGTGTATCGCGTTCCGGAACGTTTATGTCCATGGAAATGCTGCCGGTCAGCACCTCTTGGGCAACCCTGCTGGGCGTAAAGGACAACCATGCCTATGTTTCGGTGGCGGGCGCAGCAATCGCGCAATACGATATGTATCAAACGCCTCCCGTGCTTGAAGCGCTCATGCCGATCATGGGGTATCCGCGGCACATACGCTTCGGTGCAGACGCCGCTTAT
>SKQZ01000127.1 GCA_007118765.1 Candidatus Hydrogenedentota bacterium | reverse complement strand
TTGCGCAGGCCGCCGGCTGACAGCGTGTTAGTACACGTCGAAGTCGGCGGGCAAGCAAAGTGCCTGATATGGTGTAAGATTCGCAGGCGCAACAGAAATCTTGTGAAATATGCGGGTTAATGCTTGCGGTTTGCGTGTCAAAGAACGGAAAAGCGCAAGCATGGCTTGCCTACGCAAAAGCATGGTATACGCTCAGGCGCACGACAAAAGTGTCTGGCATGTTTTACCGCTCGTCATAAAGTTGCATTCCGAATCCTCCCGCACAATTGACGGAACGAGCCAAGGGGTGGGCAGGGTATTCGTTGTTGGCTATTCGGCGATAAAGCACAGCGTATGCTGTTTGAGCGGGTCTGCATAGAGGCGGGCAACGGCGCGGGGGGCGATGTCTTCGATGTGGAGCAGCCGTATGATGTGCTCAAACGCTCCGGCATGGGGCAGCACGTGGGTGAGATGATTGGGCGCGTCGTAAAAGAAGCGGCGCGCAAGGATGGTGTCATCTTTGTCCGGAAACAGCGCCAGATAGAGCATGTCCATTTCAACGATTTCACTGAAGAAATGGGTGCCGAGGGACACGTCGGGCACAAGGTCTTCGCGCATGGCGACGATTTCGCAGAGGGTGCCGATGGTTTCGATTTCGGCAAAGGATACGGGCACGCCCAAATCCGGGCTGGCGGTGCCCCAGCGGCCGGGCCCGAGCAGCATGGTATGGGGGTGTCGGCCAATGGCGTCGGAATGGGCGAGTTCGCCGATGATGCGCGCCACCTGGTGCCGCTCTGCGATGGGCAACGCGCCATAGGCTTCAGGCGAAACAAAGATAAACCGGTTTACCACGTCCGACCGGGGCTGGCCGATGACCGGCCCGGAGGAGCGGAGAATGACCTGTTCTTCCGGCACTTCGCCCGGCGGCGCGATGGAGATGGCGTCGCCTTTTACCTGCAACGGCCTGCACTGCACGATGTTGACGCGGTATTCGTCATTGGCAAGGAAGTTGACGGTAAACTCGGTGTCAACGGGATAGTCGTAGGCCTGCTGCAACAAGCGGAGTCCCTGGTGCATATCGTCAACGAAAGGGGTGTCTGTAATGAGTTTCTCAAAGTTGATAAACAACGGTGACCGGCCTTGCCGTCCGGTGTTGCGCTGTTCCCGTTCCAGTTCGGGGTCTCGCGCCGCCAACAAGTGCCAGGGCCGGTCGTCATTCTTCCCGGCCTGATCAAGCACATCCGAAAACAACATGCTGGCAAGTCGGTTGGCGCGCAGGTCGAGCAGGTCCACTTTGCGCTGTGCGTATTTGCGACCGGAAGCGCGCCCGCTTTCCGGGGTTTGCAGCGGCGCATTCAGCGCGATAATGCGGGTATAGTCGTCGTCGGAGCGATTGACGGCACGGGTGCCCAAACCAAACACGAGCCGCAACAGCCCGGCGCGGGGATCGATGTTTTCGTGCCAGACATAGGGGTTGAAGGAAAATCCCACGCCCGCGATGTCGGGCGCAAACAGATCGCCGCGCTGTGTGCCGGATACACGCTGCACCAGCAGCCCCATCTGTTCCTCCCGGTCGAGCAGGCCATGACATTTGCGATAGGCCAGTGCCTCTTCGCTCATGGCGCTGGCATAGACGGTGCGCATGGCGGACTTAAAATCTTCCATACGCTGCTGGAACGAACCCTGATTGGCGCAAAACACGCTTTCATACTTCCCGGCGAAGGAATTGCCGAAATTGTCTTCAAGCAGCGAGCTGGAACGCACAATGATGGGCGAACACCCAAAGTAATCGAGCATACGCGCCAGTTCATCCTCCACCTCGCGGGGGAAGGCGCCCGTAATAATGCGTTGCCGTATCTGTTCGGCGCTGTTCAGGAAGTCATCGCCCATTTTCTGACGGCGGCGCATCCACCAGCAGCCATTGCGCACGAGATAGGTGTAGAACACATCGGCGCCAACATAAAAGCTATCGTGGCTTTCCAGAAGCTGCCGCCATCTGTCGCCGCCCCGTGTTTTCAGAATCGCCTGGGCAAGCAACATGCCCACGGCTTTGCCGCCTATCATGCCGGTGCCGATGACACGTTTTCCGATGTCCAGCAGGTCATCGAGGGTCAAATAGGTGCGCGCCAGCGCCAGTACCCGCTCGTCACGGGAAATCACCATGTTTAACAGCCGTTCAAATAACGACGCCGCTTGTTCGCCGTGGCGCGCCTCCTCCGGGCAAAGCACCTGTTCCTGGGCCTGCAAGAAGGTTTTGTTCCATACGTCAAGGGGCGGCACGGCACAGCCGACGGCGGAAGGCGGCGAATAACGCAACACTTCGGTGATCGTGTAACTCTGGGCAATGGGTTCAAACTTCCCGTTGCGCCACTTGTGCAATGTGTGCATGTCGGACGAAAAGCGCTGCTGCGTTTTGACGGGGCGCACGAACAGGTCGGTTTGATGCTGGTACACATCCAGCATTACCTGGGCGGTTTCACGAATGGGCATGACCGCTTCGTTTGAGTGGCTGTCGCGCATGAGCGCGAAATAGGCGATGTCGCCCCGGTCATAAAGATACGGACAGGTCAGCATAAAGAAATTGCAGAGCATCTGATCGCTGTACCACGTGGCAGCGAGGCTGGACAAAGAATCAAATATGTAGTATGCGCCCCGCGGGGTCTCTTCGATGATGCCGTGTACCGCGTCCAGAAAGGGCTCGAAACCGATGCCGGGGTCCAGATCATGCCGGACCACGCCCTCGGCGCACGCATCGTCTGAGAGCAGGGGCGGATGGTCGGCATAGCGCAGATACACGAGGTTGCGCCCCGTGCGCATGGCCCATTGGCAACAGGGAACAACGAACGCCCGATACGAATCCGGCTGATCCACGCGCCATACCACATTATCGCCCGCAACCAGGCCGCGCAGGAGTTCATCCAGTTCTTTCAGACCAGTGCTCAGTTGTTGTTCCGATGACAACGGCATATTCCTTATACGGATAGAGGGCGCAAAATAGTACGCGTCCCGTGTGCGTGTCTATACCACGCCTTGGTCCAGCATGGCGTCCGCCACTTTAACAAACCCGGCGATATTGGCGCCCATAACGTAATTGCCCGGCTTGTCATATTCCGCAGCAGCATCCGCCGCCTGGGCGTGAATCGCTTCCATGATGTCTTGCAGCCGCTTGTCAACTTCTTCGCGGGTCCAGCTGGTGTGCTGCGCGTTTTGCGCCATTTCGAGGCCGGACACGGCAACACCGCCGGCATTGGCCGCTTTGCCGGGTCCGAACAACACGTTGTTCGCAATAAAGGCTTCCACCCCTTCGGGGTCGGTGGGCATATTGGCGCCTTCGGCGACCAGTTTACACCCCTGTTTAATCAACAAGGCAGCCTCCGCCCCGTTTATTTCATTCTGGGTGGCACTTGGGAATGCACAGTCGCAGGGAATGGCCCACGGGCGTTTCCCTTCCAAGTATGCCGCGTTCTTGTAGCGGTCGGCGTATTCCTTGATGCGGCTGCGGTATACATTTTTCAATTCCATGATATAGGCGAGCTTCTCTTCGTCTATGCCGTCGGGATCATGAATTGTGCCGTTGGAATCCGATACGGATACCGGTTTGGCGCCCAGTTCCAACAGCTTTTCTATGGTGTATTGCGCCACATTGCCCGAACCCGACACGGTACACACCTTCCCTTCAAAACTATCCCCTTTGGCCTGCAACATATTTTGCGCAAAATAGACGGCGCCATAGCCGGTGGCTTCAGGTCGAATCAACGAACCGCCCCAGTTCAGGGCTTTGCCCGTCAACACCCCCGTAAACTCGTTTCGCATGCGCTTGTATTGGCCGAACATAAACCCGATTTCGCGACCGCCCACGCCTATGTCGCCCGCGGGGATGTCTGTGTTGGGGCCGATGTGACGGGCCAGCTCGGTCATGAAAGATTGGCAGAAGCGCATCATTTCGTTGGCCGACTTGCCCTTGGGATCAAAGTCAGACCCCCCTTTGCCGCCGCCAAGGGGTTGGGTGGTCAAGGCATTCTTGAACACTTGCTCAAAAGCCAGAAACTTGAGTATGCCAAGGTATACTGTTGGATGAAAGCGGATGCCGCCCTTATACGGGCCAATGGCACTGTTAAACTCAATACGAAAACCGCGATTCACCTGGACGCGCCCTTTGTCGTCAAACCACGGCACCCGAAACATAATGACCCGCTCAGGTTCGGTCAAGCGCTCCAGAATGTTGTTCTCCTCGTACTCGGGGTGGCGTTCCAGCACGGGGCTTAACGTTTCCAACACTTCACGCACGGCCTGATGAAATTCGGGCTCAGCCGGGTTCTTCTTTACAACACGTTCGTACACCTTTTGCGTATAGGACATGATATCCTCCTTGAATTGTTGCAGGGAAAGGGCCGACAGACCTTGACCCGGATATTTCCGGGTTAGAAACGCCTCCTCTTGGCAGAAGCGGCAGGTCCTATCCGGTTAACCATAGTGTACGGATATTCCCGTTGAAAGTCAAATTATCGCCACCGCATGATACCCCTAGAAACACGGAACACACTATGAGACACCATTTATGGTGTATGCAAGCGCAACAGAACACGCCTGTCTCAACCGGCAATTTTGCCGGTACAGCCATAATCCTGCATCAAAGATGCATAAATAGAGCAACTTAGTTGTAAATGATGGAAGCGAGGCAAACGTCCCCGCACGCCGGAGCAGTATTACCCGCAGCAACTGAGACAGTTGGGCGGACGCCTCCCCTGCAACGCGGCGATAATGTTGTTGGCGGCCAGCGAGGCCATGGCGTCACGGGTCTCGGTGGTGGCGCTGCCAAGGTGCGGCAACAGTACGGCCCGTTCCTGATGCATCAGACCGGGACACACCGCGGGCTCATGTTCATACACGTCAAGCCCGGCGGCGAAGATGAGGCCCTGCTCCAAAGCCCGGCACAAGTCCTCCTCTTTCACAACAGGGCCGCGGGCGGTGTTCACCAGTATGGCGGTGGGCTTCATCTTTTCAAAGGCAGTCCATGTAAAGGCATGGCGGGTCTGCGGATTCAGCGGGCAATGGATGGACAGGACATCCGAGCTTGCCAGCAGCGTTTCCTTGTCCACAAACGTCGCCTGCAGCGCCGTTTCCACCTCGGGTGAGAGCCGATTTGCATCATGGTAAATCACGTCCATATTAAATCCGGCGGCCCGTTGCGCCACGGCTTGGCCGATACGTCCCATGCCGAAAATCCCCAGGGTCTTGCCAAAAATGGACATGCCAAGCAATTGCTTCGGGCCCCAGCCTTGCCACTTGTCGGCCCGCAAGAAGCGTTCCCCTTCGCCGACACGCCGTGCCGCGCTCAGAATAAGCGCCCATGCAAGGTCGGCGGTGGCATCGGTAAGCACGTCGGGAGTGTTTGTGACATGTATGCCCCGTGTCCGCGCCGCTTCCACGTCAATGTTGTCATAGCCCACGGCAAGATTCGCAATCACCTTTAACTGCGTGCCCGCGGCATCCATCACTTCGGCATCCATCCGCTCGGACAACATGCACAAAACCGCCTCTGCGCCGCCTACGTGCTCCAACAGCGCGTTTCTGGGGATGGCCGAGTCTTCCTGCCGCATGAACACCGCATCGGCGCCCAGCGCCGCTTCCAGCAGGCGCAGCCCTGCATCCGGAACAGGTCGTGTTACAAACACCCTTGTCATTAGCGTTCACCTCCAAATTCCCGGGTTTTCTTTTTACTCAGCAGCCCTTCGATGATGAGTTCCGTGGCCGCTTCTTCATCCAGCCCGCGACTGAGCAACGTCTGCAACTGTTTGGAATCAACACTGCCGATGGCGGCCTCGTGTGTGACATGGGCGGTTTGATTGCGCACTTCCACGGCGGGAACGGCTTTGGCGACGGCATCGCCCACCACGATCTCTTTGCAGTCCACATGACCGCGGGCACGATCGCCCGAGGCGATGATCTCATTGAATATCTCGGCCCGCGCCGTATCGCGCAGCGCAATGTGGCTGATGAGCGCGGCCTTCGCCTCCACCCCCGGCAGGGTTGCCTTTTCGTAAATGGTAATGACATCATCGGCGCGTCCGTTGATCCGCGCCGTCATTTCCGTAATGCTTTGGTCATGACATATCGTGTCGTAGCGAAAGTCTATGCGTCCCGCACGCCCCTTGATCAACTCAAACTCGGTGGTAAACTCAGCGCCCGCGCCCACCACGACGTTGGCACGTGGCACCACGTTGACGCCGCCGTATTCTCCATGTACATGCCGCTCAAAATAGTCGTAGCGCGCGCCGGGATCAATCTCTATCTGCGCATCCATTAGATGCTGCACGTCTTTGGCATTGGGGAACGTACAATGCGCCAGAAACGAGGCGCGTGCCTCCTCCTGAATGTGAACGTTCAATTTGATGTGTTGCAGGCCGTCTTCCGGCAAGACGCCGAAGCAAATATGTACCGGCTTGGCAATATGTACGCCCGCGTCCACCTGTATTTCCGCCTCTATGCCGGTGTCGGTCTCATTGGCGTCCACATGCAACCCCGACACCAACTGTACGCCCACCACACGGTTTTCATGCACTTCGATGCGCGCCACATCCTCGCCAAAGGGATGTTTGGGGTCCACCCCGATGGATTGCATCAGTTCCGCAACAATATCTCTATCACTCATACGACCACCTCCTCGGCATCAGGCTGATTTCTGTGATCACAGGGGATGCATTTATTGGTGAAATAGCCGCCGATACGGTCAATGCTGCCTTTGTCCAGCAGTCTCCCGTGACACATGAGAAAGGCATGGTCGGCCTGCTCAAGCACGGCAAGGCTGTGGGTTATCAGGATGACCGTGATGCCCTTGCTTTTCAACCCGTGCAGGGCGGCGAAAATGCGCTGCAGCGCCTCCACGTCTATGCCGGAGTCCGGTTCGTCCATCAGCACCACGCGCGGGGCCATTGCCAGAATGGAGGCCAATTCGATGCGTTTGCGCTCGCCGCCGCTGAGTGTGCGATCCACGTTGCGGTCAATATACGTGTTGCCGTCAAGCCCCAGCAGCTCCAGCAATTCCATGGCATGCCGGCGGTTCTTTTTCGCGGCGCCCGCCGTAATGAACTTGTGCACGGAAAGCCCCTCGAAACGGGCGGGTTCCTGCCATGCCAGGGTAATGCCCCGACGCGCGCGCTCATCCACAGGCACATCCCGCAGCGATTCGCCGTCGAACAGAATATCGCCTTCATGGGCCGTGTATCCGTGCAGCCCCATAATGGTATTCGCCAGCGTGGATTTGCCTGCGCCGTTGGGGCCGATGACAGCGTGTACGT
>SKQZ01000402.1 GCA_007118765.1 Candidatus Hydrogenedentota bacterium | reverse complement strand
ATGGGGTCTTCAACAATTGGTCCATTAATATCACCATCAAGGCAGCGTAACAAGTTACCATAATCCATGACTTCCGGAGCTATACCGGAAAGTGCCGCCAACGAACAGTACACGGTATCCATGTAAGCACAGAAATTGTAGCTGCCCACCGGCGGCCATTCTGTCACCGGACTGCAAATAACATTATGTTCGAATTTGGGTAAGGGCGCAAATTCAATGCGCCAACTGGTCGCCGACGGGCAAGAACCCATGTTTTGAATGGGCTCGTGCGCTACGGCCTGCACAGCAATAATGGTTGCCAATATAAGGCCAAGCACGCCCACGGCATGCATCATTCTGTGTGTTATCATTTGTTTTCTCCCATACTTTCGGCTGTTGCACAGCCATTGTTTGATTCCAATGAAACAACTCATATATTCCAGCGATGGCTCGGTCGGAAAAGCATCAATTCAACGTTCCGCCCAAGGCTACTGTCTCACTATACCTGCATTAGAATTATACCTGCACCATTCCAATAAAGTCAATAATATTTTCCGGGTTGGGGGAGTATCGGCGTCAAAAACAGGCGCTGTTTTATGGTGCTGAACCAGCCCGCCCGTTACGGATGCCCACCACTGCACACCGTCTCACGCAACGGCCAACACAACCGATCGTCCTGCTCATGGTTGGCAACGCTCCACTGCAAAGTCACTGGCAACTATGTAACTTGCATCTTCAAAGAAACAGCGGGCACACGCTGGTAACGTGTGCCCGCCGCATGATGTCATTACTGCTTTCGCAATCGCTTATTTCTTGGTGCGACGACGAATGCCAAGGGCGCCGGCAAGCGCGCACACGCCCGCCAACAAGGCCAAGCCCGTCGCGCTGCCCGCAGGCAGTTCAGGCTGCTCGGCCACTACGATTTCGGTGGAGGCCAGGATAACGCCGCTGCCGTCCTTGTCACTGGACATTTCAACTTCAACGGCATACTTGCCAACAAACTCCTCGTTAATTGGGCCGAGTGCAAGTTCGCTGCCAGTTTCATCCGGAATCGGCGCCCAACCATATACGTCACACTGGTCACCATCCGGATCTTCAGGATCGGCCGGCGCTTGTTCCACAACAATCCATTCCATCCATTGGTAGCCTACCGCTTGGGCGCCTGGTTCAAGCGCTACATTGGCTGTGAGCGTAATGTCCGCGCCCAAGTCGTAGGAACCGCCGCCGCCGACGGTCACTTTTGCGGGCGGCGTTTCAGCCGGATCCAGCACCAAGGCGACATATTCATCGGCTGTCATCAACTCATTTTGCTGGATAAACCACTCATAGATTTCGCGGTTCAAGTAGCCATTACCGGAGGTGTCGCCATCACAGCCCAGCGCCGGGACGGTTATGATCAGGTCATCAATACCACCCTCGGGATCAATGCCGATATCGGCCAGCAATCCAACTACTTCGTCCAAAGCGCCCAAAGTGCCATCATCACCCAATATAGCAAATGCGCTCAAAATACCGTTCAACGAAGGCAGCATCCACGGGGCCAGAAAATAAATGACCCCTCGTATATCCGTGCCCTCTGTTTCTTTAAGTACCACGTCGGACAAGGCCAGTTTGGTAAGGGCGGCAAGCTCATCAATATTGTGTTGCAGTGCGTTCAAAGCATTGAGGTGTAGGTCGTGCCCCGGATCATTCAATACCGCTGCAATCACTGCAAGCTCATACTGGTCAGGAATGCCATTGCCGGTTACCGGAAGATCAAAGCATTCATCAATGGGTCCGTTAATGTCAGCCAGCCCGCAACGCAGCAAGTCACCGTAAATCAAAAGTTCGTCAATACCAAACTCGTGGGCTACAGGGGCAAGCGCGCAATACAGCTGATCCATCCAGCCGCAAAAATCGAATGTGTCGGGCAGGTCCGTCGGGAAGTTATCGATTACTTCCATCATCAGCGGATTAAGTTCTGGGAACCAGCCTTCATCAGGATGATAATCCCATATGACCCTAAGCCCTACATCCCATGTCGGCATCGGTACAAGCGGGTTGTCCGGCCAAATGACAAAGCATGGCTCCGTTGACATAAATGGGAGATCCTCTTCCGCAGGGTTCCCGCCCTCTCCGGGCGGCAGTGTAAAGTCTGCTATGTCATCATAGCAAGCGCTGCCGGGGTCGCCGAGATTCGGGAAGTCGAAGTATTTCCGTTCTGGGCAGTCTTCGCTGCCATCAATCGGTTGGTGGGCATGGCCGGGCGCTGTCAAAAAGGCCACCAGCCCCAAGCACATCATCATTGTTACTACGTTCTTCTTTTTCATGATCGTTACGTCCTCCTGTTGTTCTAAGATACCTGACTAGGAATTTTGAAACCCAATACATACCTGACTAGGCCAAACCGTTTGGGAATGTCAGGCGGTCGCGTTCGACCAGAGTCACCGTACTCACAAACCCAAAACGATATTACGAAACACAATACTTCAACTTTCGATATTACGCCTGTACTAATGATACATAATAAACGCCGAAAAGTCAAGCCTTTTTTATCTTCTTTTTGGCATCTAAGCAACAAGACACCGTTATCCGCGTCCTTTATGCCTGTATCACTCTTCCAAGTGTACCATAAAGACCCGGGGAAATGGCAACATTTTTTTTGCAGGCCGCGGCAATTTCATAAAAAATCGTGCCATTTCATCCCTAGCCCGGATATTTCACAGGGTTTCGTCGTGAGCCTGCGACGGTTGCGTCAGATCAAGTGCTTTGTGCAGGTCGCTGGCTGACAGCGTGTTAAGACACGTCGAAGTCGGCGAGCAAGCAAAGTGCTTGAGATGGCGTAAGATGCGCAGGCGCAACAGGAAGCCGGTGAAATTTGCGGGCTAGTCCTGTTCTGAAACCCGTTCACGTGCCGTCGCCAGGGCCTCGCGGACGCGCTCCGGCGCGGTGCCGCCGGGCTGGTTGCGCCGTGCAAGCAGCGTTTCCAGCGCAAGGGCCACACTAACATCTTCGCCGATTTCGGGACAGAATTGCCGCAGCGTTTCCACCGGCAAGGCTTCCAGCGTCGTATTGTTCGCCACGCAATGCCGTACAATTTCCCCCACTATGTGATGGGCCTCGCGAAAAGGCACCCCCTTGCCCACCAGGTAATCGGCGAGGTCGGTTGCCGCCATGAACCCCTGCGCCAGTGCCTGCTCCATACGTTTTCCGTTTACCTTCACGGCGTCCAGCATTTCGGCAAAAACCGCCAGACACAATTGCACGGTATCCGACGCATGGAAAGCCGGTTCCTTGTCTTCCTGCAAATCGCGGTTATAGGTAAGGGGCAGCCCCTTCATAAGGGTCAGCAGTGCGGCGAGGTCGCCATAAACGCGCGCCGTCTTCCCGCGTACCAGCTCGGCAGCATCGGGGTTTTTCTTTTGCGGCATAATGCTTGAACCGGTGGCAAAGGCATCGCCCATTTCAATAAACCCGAAGGCGGGACTGTTCCACAGGATGATTTCTTCGCTCCAACGGGACAAGTGCATCATCACCAGCGATGCGGCGGCACAAAACTCAATGAGATAATCCCGGTCGGCCACCGTGTCCATACTGTTCCTGCTTATCCCGTCAAACCCCAGTTCCCGGGCGACCATTTCGCGGTCAATCGGGTGGGGCGTACCCGCCAGGGCGGCGGCGCCCAAAGGAAGCACGTTAATGCGGCGGCGCAATTCGACAAACCGTTGCTTGTCGCGATCGAACATTTCGAAATAGGCCAGGCAATGGTGGGCAAACAACACCGGCTGCGCCGGTTGCAGGTGGGTGTACCCCGGCAACGCCGTGTCCAGATGCGCCTCCGCAAACGCTATAATGGCCTGCTGCAACCGCTTCAGCAAAGCAAGGATGGCATCCACCTGGTCACGCGCCCACAAGCGCATATCGGTGGCGATTTGGTCGTTGCGGCTGCGCGCAGTGTGCAGTTTCTTCCCCGCCTTGCCGATGCGCTCCACAAGCATGGCCTCGATATTGGCATGTACATCCTCAAGCGCGGGCGACCATTGCACCGTTTCGGCATGTACCGCTTCGAGCAACGATTCCAGTCCGTTGACAATGGCTTGGGCGTCCTCTTCATCAATAATGCCGCACTTGCCGAGCATGCGCGCATGCGCCATGCTTGCGCGGATGTCCCACGGCGCCAACCGTGCGTCAAAAGACACCGATTCGCCCAGCGCTTCCATCAACGCATGGGTTGGCGCGTCAAACCGACCGCCCCAAAGTTTATTCATGACGTTATACTCCATGATACGGGCTGCAACCACAACCCATCATTCCGTTCCGTTATCGTGAGCAACGCCCAACCCGCCGCTGCCAGAAGACCGCGCCGGCCGGACGCCGGTTCACCGGCAAAGGCTTCAGCGTCCCGCAACCGTGTCCATACCGGGCGCCATGGGCAATCACGTTACTTCTTTTTCGGCATGGACTTTTCGATCAGCTCGTCCAGTTCTTTGCGGATGGTGCCCAACACCTCCTTGCGGTGGCTATCTGATATTTTGTAATGCTGTGCCGATTCGAGCAGTTCCATGGTGCGCTTGGACACCTGATACGCGAAATCTTGTACTTTCATGATATGGTCCTCTATTGATCGCGATTCCGGCCTTATCATAAACGAAACGGACCACCAATCGGAATTCCGATCGATGGCCCGCGTAAGAATCTGTTTTTCGCGCGAATTACCGATACTGTGCCATCAGGGCGGCCGGATCCAATTTGAATCCCGGTCCCATGGTGCTGCTTACGGCGCACGCCTTCAGGTATGTGCCTTTGCAAGCCGACGGGCGCGCCTTCACAATGGTCTCAATCACGCGCTCAGCATTTTCGCGAATCTGCTCGGGCGTGAAAGAAGCCTTGCCGACGGGCACATGGATGTTTGCGTTCTTGTCCACGCGAAACTCAATCTTACCCGCTTTGATTTCCTGCACCGCCTGACCAACCTCGTTGGTGACCGTGCCTGCTTTCGGGCTGGGCATCAGGCCACGCGGGCCGAGCACCTTGCCCAACCGCCCTACCAGACGCATCATGCCGGGCGTGGCCACGGCGGCATCAAAATCCGTCCAACCGTCCTGTATCTTCTTGACCAGTTCTTCACCGCCCACTTCCTCGGCGCCTGCTTCTTTGGCAGCATTGATCTGATCTTCCTGATCACAAAAGACAACAACACTGACCGTTTTACCGGTGCCGTGCGGGAGTGCAACGGAACCGCGCACCATTTGATCGGCGTGACGCGGGTCCACTCCCAGATAAAACGCCAGTTCCACCGTTTCGTCAAACTTGGCGGTGGCACATTCCTTCACCATTTGAACGCATTCTTCCAGCGCGTACGTGCGGTTGGCGTCAACTTTCTCCTGGTTACTCTTGACTCTCTTGCTTAACTTGGCCATTTGTTTTCCTTTCGTGGTGCGAGCGGAACACGGTCCCTCCCACGATTGTTCTTGCTGTTTCCTATCAAATCCGACCTTCTTGTCGGCCGTTAACCTTCCACCAACAATCCCATGCTGCGTGCGGTACCGCGAATCATGCGTTTTGCCGCTTCAAGGGATGCCGCATTCAGGTCTTCCTTTTTGAGTTCGGCAATTTCTTCAAGCTGGGCATCCGTAATCGACCCCACCTTGGTCTTGTTTGGCTCTGCCGAGGCTTTGGCCAGTTTGGCAGCGCGTTTGAGCAAGACCGGCGCAGGCGGCGTTTTGGTAATAAAGGAGAAGCTACGGTCTTCAAACACCGTAATCACCACCGGAATCACCAATCCCTGGTTTTCACGGGTGCGCTCATTAAACTGATTGCAAAAATCCATAATATTGACGCCGTGCTGACCGAGGGCGGGGCCCACGGGCGGCGCGGGGTTGGCCTGACCAGCATTTACCTGTAACTTGATCAGCGCTTTAACTTTTTTCTTTTTGGGCGGCATGGCACCTGTACTCCATAATTAAATCAGACTTGTTCCACTTGCCAGAACTCGACTTCCACCGTTGTCTGGCGTTCAAAAATTTCAACCATTACTTTAACAACACTGCGTTCCCCGTTGATTTCTTCAATCGTGCCGAGGAAATTGGCGAAGGGGCCTTCGTTAATGCGCACCCGTTCGCCCACCTCAAAATCAAGCTGCGGCTTGGGTCGCTCGCGTTCACCGCGCACCACCTCAATGATGGCCTGCACTTCGCTGTCTTCCAAAGGCACCGGCGCTTTCCGCGACCCAATAAACCCGGTAACACTGGGGGTTTCTTTAATCATGTGCCACAAGTCGGCATAGTTTTCGGGATGTTCCGGCAACTGCACCAGCACATATCCGGGGAAGCATTTGTGCTTGGACATGCGTTTCTGGCCGCCGCGCACAACTTCAACCTGTTCTATGGGCACAAAGACATTCGCCAGCAGCTGCGGGTTTTCCAACTGTTCAGCATGGGCCAACAGCATGTCGCGCACAGCGCTCTCCTGTCCGGAGTGGGCGTGCAACGCGTACCAGCGCCGTTTGATGCCGTCATCCGGGGGCTCACGCAGTTGCAGTCCGTCCTCGTCCGGCATATCCTGCGATGCATCGTCGTCCGCTTCGGCGGTCGGTTGGGTATCGCCGTTGCCGGTCGCTTCGGACTCCTCATCCGGCGCTGCTTCTTCGCGCTGCTCTTCAAAATCTTTATCCGTCACCAAACAGTCTCCCTAGCTGGCGAAATCCAGGATCATCATGATTACAAACCCGAACACCCGGTCGTAGACGAACACAATCGCCGCCATGACAAGCAACAGAAACAAGGTCACCTTGGTGGAGGCCATCAAGTCCTCACGAGTCGGCCAGGTAACTTTTTTCAATTCACCAAAAATATCATCGAAAAATTCCTGGATGCGCTTTATGAATCCGGGGCGGGACTCATCCGCTGTAACTTGCTTCGCCATAGTGTCTCTCTTCGCCTTGTCGGCTCGGGCCGTGTTGTTTCAAACTGCTCCTGAACATAAGGAAAAAATGGCAGGGGTGGAGGGACTCGAACCCCCAACCTTCGGCTTTGGAGGCCGCTGCACTAGCCATTGTGCTACACCCCTGCACGGGTAAAAATAATCAACTTTTGTCAGCCGACCTGCGCCGTGCAACCCGTGCGGGTCGTCGCGGCAGCCGCATTTGCGTGTGCGGCCATCGGCAATTTATGTGTGCGCGATGCAACGCGCACCGCATCATCTGTCGCTATTCAATCACCTTCGTTACCACGCCCGCGCCGACGGTGCGACCGCCTTCACGAACCGCGAAACGCAATTCTTCGTTCATCGCGATGGGCGTAATCAGTTCGCCCGTGATCGTCACGTTGT
>SKQZ01000415.1 GCA_007118765.1 Candidatus Hydrogenedentota bacterium | reverse complement strand
CGTCTATTGATGACATTCATTCGCGTGTCTCCTGTGTAAGGCTAAAAGCGTCCATAATCCTCCAACGCTTTTGGCGGCCCGAGTATTTCGCGCAACATGATGCCGCGGGCCAGCTCTGATTTGGAGGCCATGAGTGTGCCCAGCCCGATTCCGGCCGATCCATCCGCTGTGGCCCGCGCCGGTTTCGGTCGCGTCTGGCGCACGGCACGCAATGGCGGTTTCTTTGAGGTGCGTGTTGCGGCGCGGCCCGATTGTGGCGCTGGTTGCCGCTGTGGTCGGGGTTGCTGCACGGGTTTGCGGGTAGGCTGTTGGGGCTGTGCGCGCATCCCCTCGCGCATGGGTTGGCGCGTTTGGCCGGCTTGTGTGCGTATGGGCTCGGGACGCTTTTGCACAAATGGCGGCGTTTCCACACGCCGCTGTGGTTGCGGCGTCCGGTCAATTTCAACACGCCGCGCACTCACGGGATGGGGTTTTGCCGCAGGCTGCGCCGGCCGCGCCGAACGCTCCGACGACGGTCTGCGCGGTTTGGCTACAACGATATCATCATTGCCATCGCCATACAGCATGCGTCGCGTTGCTTCGGGCAAGTCCAGAGGCCCACCGGACGCCTTGCGTCCTGTTTCCCTTGGTTCGACTTCAGCATCATCCTCGCCCCCGGCGTTCTCGGTTCGAATTTTATTGACGATGCTGACCACAATGATGATCAGAAAGATGATAAACCCTAATAGGTTTTCCATGGCATCGCTCCTATGTTTGCGCCGAACGCGGGAGACTAATCATCGCCCTTCTTGGGCGTGTCAACCTTGGAAATGGACTCACGCATATCCGTGTCCGCATTGATGTTCTTCATGCGGTAATAGTCCATGATACCAAGATTTCCATTGCGGAACGATTCGGCAATGGCCAGCGGCACTTCAGCCTCGGCCTGCACCACCCGCGCCCGCATTTCCTGCACCTGCGCAAGCATTTCGGTTTCACGGGCGCGCGCCATGGCGCGACGCTCTTCCGCACGGGCCTGCGCGATTTGCTTGTCTGCCTCGGCTTGCTTGATTTGCAGGGCGGCGCCGATGTTTTCACCCACGTCCACGTCGGCAATGTCAATGGACAGGATTTCAAATGCCGTTCCGGCGTCCAGACCGCGCTGCAACACCGTCTTCGATATCATGTCGGGATTCTCAAGCACCTTTTTGTGGGATTGGCTTGAACCGATGGTGGTTACAATGCCTTCGCCCACGCGCGCCACGATGGTTTCTTCGGTGGCGCCGCCCACCAGCCGCCTGATGTTGGTGCGCACCGTTACCCGTGCTTTGGCCTTTAATTGAATACCGTCCATGGCGACGGCCGCCACGGTGGCCGCACCTTTGCTGGGATCAGGACAGTCAATGACTTTGGGGCGCACCGACGTCTGCACTGCTTCCAGCACGTCGCGGCCCGCGAGGTCAATGGCGGTGCTTTGCTGAAAAGAAAGGTCAATGTTTGCCTTGTTTGCGGCAATCAGCGCCTGAACCACACGCACCACGTTACCGCCTGCAAGGTAATGCGTTTCAAGTTCGTTGGTGCTGATATTCAGCCCGGCCTTGACCGCCATAATGCGGGAGTCCACAATTACGGCGGGATTCACCTTGCGCAGACTCATGCCCACCAGCTGCAGCCAGCCCACGCTTGCCTGGGACAGCCACGCTCGCAGCCACAATCGCACATAGGAGATAAACACCACGCCCGCAATGAGTAGAACTATCAGGATTGCGAACAGTATAAACCCCATGATTACTTCCATGACCCTAATCCTTTCTTGTTGTGAAGGCGATGCTACTCGTCTTCCAGCTCCTCAACGACAACGCGGCTGCCATGCACCTGCACAACGCGCACACGTTTCTTTTCTTCTATGAAAACGCCATCCGCGACGGCGTCCACACGATTATCACCCACCATTATGGTACCTGATGGGCGCAGCGCGGTCAAGACTTTTCCTTCCTGCCCGAGCAGGGACGCATCGGATTCGGCGCTGACGTACCCGGATTCGGCGGTTTGTGCATCGCGCAAGGTGAGCAGATTGCCCGCACGGGTACGCGATATAACCCAAAAACCCAGCAACACGCCCAAGCCCACTCCCAGCAATTCACCCACAATGATGAATAGCATGTAATCGGGATAGCTGTATATGCCCAGCCCAATGCTGGTCAGCACCATGATTGCGCCAATGGTGCTGAGCACAAGGCCCGGCACAAAAAACTCCGCAAATATGAGCAGCACACCTCCCGCAAAAAGCAGTAAAACCCAAAAGATCATTTGCCGCTCCCTTCGTCCAGACACTCAAGATACGCAATCAGTTGGGATACTTCAACACGAATGCCCAACAAGACATTGCTCTTGTCGCTTGGATCCTTTGGATCGCTTTCTTCAAGTTCCTGAAAGGTATTCAACAACGCGCTGTTTTCGTCGTGCATGGCGCGCGCCTGTTCAAGCATCTTGTTATAGCGCCGTGCAAAAGGCACACAGGTGTAATACCCCGCGCCCTGGGAGGATACGATTTCCATTTCCTTCAGCAGTTGCCGCAACATGTGCAGCAGTATCGCATTCTGATTCATGCCAATGCTTCCCTATTTACAGCAAATGTTACACCGCGTCTTTGCGGTTGTTTAAGCGAACAAATCACTGTTGGTTGTCTTCTTCATTAAGTTCACGCACCACGTAGCGGTTGCCCTCGGCTTGAATAATCTCCACCGGGCGTCCCTTTTCGATGAACTCGCCCCGGGTCATCAAGTCAAAAGTCTCGTTGTCAAAACGGCCGCGTCCCGCCGGGCGCAACATGGTGGTGGTCACGCCGCGCCGTCCCAGCGCTGCTGTTTCATCGGCATCGGTCTGCACCACATACCCGGATTCGGCAATTTGGGCGTCAGCCAATATGAGCCCGCGGGCAAGGCGGCTGCGCGGGAACAATCGCCACGTCAACACGGCAAAAACAAGGAAGAACACGCCTGATAGCGTGAGGGTCGTGCCCGCCTCGCGTAGCCGGACAAAATCCCACGTGTATTCGGGTATGGGCACTCGGGTCAACGCCATATAGATGCCGGCCAGCAGGCATATAATGCCGGCGACCCCCGCAATGCCGAAGTCCGGCAGGAAGAGAATCTCCACCAGCAACAAACTTATTCCAAGCGCCACCAACAGCAGGTCCAGCCAATCGGCAATGCCGATCACCAGCCGTGACCCGAAGAAGAGCGCCATGCATATCGCCCCAATAAGACCCGGCCAGCCCAAGCCGGGCGTCCGAAATTCAACATAAATGCCGCCGACGCCGCACAACAGCAACAGGCTGGATATAAGCGGACTGGTGAGGAACGCAAATATGATTTCCGCCCACGTCATCTCAATGCGCACCGTCCGGAACGATGTAAACCCCAGCAAATGCAAAGCCTTTTCTGGACTGTCCGTGGCATAAGCGATTAAACCGATTTCCTTGGCTTCCCGCGTGGTGAGGGTTAACAGGCTGCCTGATGGGCTAATTAACCGTGCATCATCCGGCAACCCACGCACAGCGTTGCGGTTGCCGCTTCGGGAAGACTCATTTTGGTCGCGGCGCGTATCGTCGGTGTCCGGCGGCGCTTCCACAATGTCGCGCAGGGCCTCCTCGATGCTGCGCAACGCATCTTCAACGCCCGGTTGCGCCCATTCCATGCGAATGCCAGTTGGCAATTCAACGGAAAAGCGGCCGATGTCTGCTTTGGTGGCGTATGTTTCCACTACGCGATTCTGCTCCACCTTGTAGACGGTGTAGGAAAAATCCGCATTCTTGCGGCCATACAATTCGATGGCGGGATCCACCATCGCCTCGCCAATCAGCGGGTTGTGGCCATTCTCCTCGCCCAATGCGCGGTATTTGGCGCGCAGGAAAGACATGGACTTTTCATTCATCTGCTCAGACATGTCAACGCCGGGAACCACGGGCGTTGAAGCGCCAATGTTCGCACCCGGCGCCATCACGATGTAGTCGCACGCATAGGAGATCAGCGCACCGGCCGAGATCGCCCCGCGCCCCGTGATAAACGCAATGGTGGGGACCTCCGCATCCATGATTGTTTGCGCAATGTCAATGGCCGAATCCACCCGTCCGCCGAAGGTGTCCACAATAAATACAATGGCCTCAGCGCCGACGGCTTCCTGCGTAACCGCCCGTTCCACCAACACGGCAAGGCCATCCAGAATATCGCCCTCTACGGGGCAAATGATTACGAAGGGGTCGGCGTCGGATGGTTCGGGCGTTTCCTCGTTCCCCTGTGCCCCCACGGCGGGCGCAAACGAAAAAGGCGCGACCAACAGTCCCAACGCCACCATGCTTGTCAGCCAGAAAAGGCGCGCTGCTTGTTGGTTCTTATGCCGCATAGTGTTCTCCTCGAAGTCCCTTAATTAACGCACAGGAAACAGGGCTTATTTCGCTACAGCCCCTATTGTACCTTAATTCGCCTCCCCGACCCACCTTTTCTGATGCAACCTGCGCAGCTTTGCGACCGGTCCCGATGGAATACGCCAATCGACAACATATAGCGCGGACGATTTGCGCAGGTGCGGCTGCACACATTGTTACAAAGCAAGGGGTCACGTTGCGTTCACGCGTCATCTTTGAATTTGTCTTCGGACTCCACCACCACAATGCCGCTTTTCGTAACACGAAATCGTTTGGCATCCTCCTGCAGGTTATAGCCAATGACGCTGTGCTCCGGCACTTTTATGTTCTTTTCGATTATGGCGCGCCGGATACGGCAATGCCGACCGATGGAAACGCCGTTAAACAAGATGGATTCCTGCACATGGGCATAGGAGTTGATGCGCACCAGCGGACTCAATACGCACCGGTCTACCATGCCGCCGCTGACGATGCATCCGGGGCTGACAATGGAGTCCACGGAGACTCCGAAACGGCTGCCCACCTCCGCAAACACAAACTTCGCCGGGGGCATGGTGGGCAGGTTCGCGCGCATGGGCCAGGCGCGGTCATAAAGATTGAACTGGGGATCAACGCTGACCAAGTCCATGTTGGCTTCCCAATAGCTGTCAATGGTGCCGACATCACGCCAGTATTGGGCCTCCTTTTTGTTTTCATCCTCAAACTTGTACGCATATACCGCCCGTTGCTTGCGCACCATACGCGGAATAATATCCTTGCCGAAGTCATGGCTGCTTGCCCGGCTGTCAGTATCCCGGATGAGCTCCTCGCGCAAAACGTCCACATTAAAAACATATACGCCCATGGAGGCCAACGCCGTGTCGGGGTTGTCCGGGAGTGGTTTGGGGTTGGGCGGTTTTTCCTCGAATCCCAATACGCGGTTGGAGGCGTCAATTTCGAAGACGCCAAAGCGAGTCGCCTCCTCTTGGGGCACTTCAATGGCTGCGATAGTGAGTTCAGCGCCGGAATCGCGGTGTTGTTGCACCATCTTCTGGTAGTTCATTTTATAAATGTGATCGCCGCTGACTATCAACACTTCCTGCGGGTCGGTCTGATCAACGGAGTACAGGTTTTGATAGATGGCGTCGGCCGTACCTTGATACCAGTTGCTGTTTACGCGCATTTGAGGCGGGATGATTTCGATGAACTCGCCCAATTCGGTATGCATAATGTTCCAGCCGCGATTAACATGACGTGACAGCGAGTTGGATTTGTATTGAGTTAAAACGCAAACGCGTCTGCAATTGGAATTGAAGCAATTGGAGAGGGTGAAGTCAATGATGCGATAGATGCCGCCGAACGGTACGGCGGGTTTTGCCCGGTTTTTGGTTAAAGGATACAGGCGCTCGCCCATTCCCCCTGCAAGCACGATGGTGAGAACCTTTTCCATGTCATGCCCATACATTGCGATCCCTTCCGTTTTGGTTGGTTGTGCTCGTACACCTAATAACACGGTTCACCATAGGTGAAACAACAGGTTTTATTGTTTTATTCCCTTGTGTGGTATTGGCACACACAGGGTCGGGAAACTCAGCGCAAATTGGCCAACCGTTGTAATTCGTCGGGCTTCAGCACGTGTACCTGGGCATTGGACAGGGCAATAATCCCTGCTTCACGCAGTGCATGAAGCGCGACGGTCACGGTTTCTCTGGCGGCCCCGGCCAGACTGGCGATTTCCTGATGCGTAATCAGTAGCGGCGTATCTTCGGTTGTTTGTTCACGACAGTACAATTGCCAGAGGCGAGAGGCCACACGGGTGCGCACGTCTACGAACACATATTCTGCAAAGGTGGTTTCAACTTCAATGGCACGACGGCACAGATGACAGGCCATGGCGTATGCCAAATCCAGCTCTTCGCGCACAATTCGCCCAAAATCCTCCTGACGCAGCAGGGTGAGCAACGTGGGCTCGACCGCTTCGGCATAGTGGTTGCGGCGCAAGCTTTGCACAAGACCTTCTTCGCCGAACATATCGCCGGGAAACAAGTGACGGTAGGTAATTTCACGGCCTGATTCTGATGTGCGCATCACTTTTACCCTTCCTGAGCGCACCCAATAAACATAATCGCATGCATCGTCGGGAAAATAGATAATCTGCCGCGGCTCATAGCTGCGGTGATAGGCCAACGCATTCAGCCTTTCAATTGTCTCCCGGCTTATGCCCGTAAAAAAGGGCTCTTCGCCAAGCGGGGCCGTTTGCTCATTGAGGATATAAAGCATGTTACATGTTGTCCCGAAGGCCGTTAATCAAGATGAAACACTTCATGCAACGGGACGCAAACAGGCGCGTTATCCGGATGGGTATCCATCAAGTCGGCCATGTAAGCCCACCACTTCTTGACAATTTCCGTGTCGGGCAAGGAGTCCGCCGTATTGCTTTCCGATAACTTCTGTACGGCAAATAAACGGCCCGTATCCTCATCCAGAAAAATGCTGTAATCCGAAATGCCCGCCTCCTTCAGCGTTTGTGCCAACTCCGGCCAGATTTCGTCGTGTCGCCGCTTGTATTCATCGGCGACGCCCGGCTTTAATTGCATGGTAAAAGCGTTGCGCAGCATGGCAATGTGCTCCTGTCGTGACGCCGCCCACCGCAGCAGGGGGCGCGGCGTGGTTACTGCCGAATGTTCACGGTTATTTCCGGTTAGTGAGTTCGTTTGTTGCGTGTATACACGAAAATCATGGCCGCAGCCAACAACCAATACTCTTTCAGCCAAAACAGCCAGTTCTTGCTTTTGGCCTCGTTTCGACATAGACAACAGCCTGGTTGCCCCTCCATGTCTTCGTCGTCGATTGAATCGCCGTTGTCATCGTCGGGGTCTGTTGTATCATTGTCATCATCTTGCTCGCCTTCGCCATTACTTTCGCCTTCGCCCTCT